>NZ_JAUYQU010000178.1 GCF_030697065.1 Bradyrhizobium sp. | reverse complement strand
ATCATTTCTTTGGTTTGGCGAGCCTTATCTGAACGACCCGCTGGCCGCTCAACTGCGCGGTGCCGTAATGAGCATTGATCTCAAGTCCGTCGATCCGTATGCGCGGAATATTTTTGATGCCAAGGAGTGCCCGATCTTCAGCAATTATTGGACGCCACATGAAGCGCACCACCTCGCCTACGCTTCTGTCATCCCTGGCAAGGTCATGGTTTCGGTGCGGATTTTCGATCTCTACGCCGCGGCTGTCGCGGTGAGCGAGGAGCCGGGTCGTTACTTCCAGTCGCGAAACGATATGTCCAAACTAAAATTTATTGCGATTGATTCCGTTTCGAAGGAAACAATACACACAACCTTTGCCGAGGAGCGGCATCGATTAGCGTTGAAAATGACTGCTGAACGCCGCAAGCCGCCGTTTTGTGACCCGCTTTCATCGCAAGACTGATAGGAACCGCGAGCCCATGCTTACCACTGACGAACTGCTCAACGGCCTGCCGCCAGAAGCGACCCTTCGCTTCTTTGCAACGTTCGCCCGATTCGAGTTTGCCATGAAGCAATGTTCCTATCTCCGCTGGACCGAACTCGGGAGGATTGCGCAAGCGTGCCGCGAAAGTCTGTGCGCCGATCTGCCCGCCGATTTCTTCGAAAGTGTCCGTGAGGCCTACGTGGCCCCCGTTCTTATAGAGCGGCCTCCAAAGAACCTTTTTGTACAGGACGACGCGCAGCCCCAGTTCGGGAATCAGTCGCCACCACTGACCACGACCGCGCAATTATTGGATGCCGTTTGGCGCGTCCGCAATAATCTTTTTCATGGAAACAAAATGTACCCTGCCGATCGAGGCCGTGACGCGGAGTTGATGAACAATGCGCTAGCGGTGATCGACGCAATCATGCAACGAAAGCAAAACCTGTCGTCCGCATTTCACGATCCGCAACAATACTTCTAACGCGTTACTGCTGGCAGAAAATGGCTCTACCCTGGCTCAACGATCAACTCACTGCCATGAAGCCGAAAGCTCTTGACGAATTTTCGCGGACGACGATCATTGGGGCACAACATGCCTTGGCGGACGCCGCCAACCCTCTGCGGCTTAACTTCTTCAGCACGGCGATGCGTATCCTATTCGAGCACATGACCGGGACACTCGCCCCTATCGATCAGGTTGTCCAATCGGAATGGTTTGTTCCCGAGCGCGAAGATAAAGTACCCACACGATGGCAGCGAATTGTGTTTGCCATCCAAGGGGGCTTAAGCGACGACTTTGTCAAAAACACGCTTCAGATCGACATCGCTCCAAGCCGCAAAAAACTTATCAAGGCAGTCGATAATCTCAGCAAGCACGTGCATGGTCGCGAAGATACGATTATCGAAGAGCGCGACGAACAGGACGCGGCAGCGTCTGGCGCGATTGAAGCGCTCGGGAACTTTCTTGATACCTATCACGAGTGCCGCACGACGATCCTAGACGCGATTCAGCAGGAACTGGATGACGCGGCAGTGGACGCACTTCTCACCGACACCATTCAGGAAGTAGATGAGCTGGCGACGCATCATTCGGTCGAGGAGGTCTACGTCGGCCATACATCTGTGCGATCGATTGGCGCGCATTTCATAACCTACCGTGCCACGGGAACCATTGCGATCGGTCTCCAATGGGGATCAAATTCGGACATGCGTCGCGGTGACGGGGCCGAAGCTGATCTATCGTTTCCATTTCATTGCGACATTCAAGTGTCGCTCGACGATCCTCTCAATATGGCATTCAGCGAGACCGAGTACGTAGTTGATGTCAGCTCATGGCGGGACGGTATGGCGCCGGATGATGACGATCTTTGAGGTCGGTAGCCCACCGCTACGTGTTGCTTCGCACTTCGGGCGAAAATAGACCGAGTATTGTCGGCTGAGAGCCGCTGAAGCTTAACCTCAGCAACGGCCTTTGCCGCTAGGCCTTCGGAGGATCGGGATAGGCTCGGCCCAAGGCCTCGCTCAGGACGCGTATTCTCTTCTCAAAATAGCTAAGTGAATTCTTTGTCAGCGTGACCCATTCATCCCAAACCAAGGAGTGGCCAGGAGGCTTGGCTGGATCGTCGAGGATGGACGCGCGGGAACGGATCTGATCTCGGGACTGGCGAATTACGGCTAACGTGGCGTCCAAGTCTATGTCGGGATTGGCCTTGAAAGACTCGTTCAAGGTGTAGAGCATGCTTTGATCGTCGAGGGCTTCGGCGCTGGCTTCCATGGCCTGCCACTTACCTTCGGACAACAAGGTGAATGCGAGCTGATCGATGGCCTTGGCACGCTCGCGAATATCTTGCGTCTCCTCCGTTTGTGGCATTTCGCGGACTCCAAGACACATCGTGCTGATAAAACGCAGGCATTCGAAGAAACTGCTGGGGCGAGGACCGATGAGGCCGGGATAAGCCGCCATCAATTCATCGATAGGAACCGAAAGCGCCAAATAGTACCCGTTGAGTAGTTTCGCTTGCCCGGCCATGGGTGAGGGCTGCCGGTCTCCATCCAAGGCACTCATCTCTTCGATGTTTTCTGGAGAGAGGACGCATTTGAGAACGTCGCTAGTCACGTCGGAAAAATGCGCGGACTTCTGCAACGTCGCTGGCGTAGTCTTCATCGGATCAACCGACTGGAATTCCGGCGCGCCGCCGGCGCGGAAGGACGCCGCGACAAGCGCCGAACAAAAAGTGCGGTCGTCGTGGGGATGGGACAGATCGACACCCGGCACGACGGAAGCGATGGCCGCCCGCTTGGAATAGCCTTTGGCAAAAGACAGCATCGATGCACTCGCAGCGGCCCTTGCGATACCCGCATGCGGGTAGCGAAGCACCCGGACATGCTTGAGATCATGAACGAAGCACCTGCGCGAATTGATATTTGAGACCCCAGCATCGATGGCTTCGATGAGGGTTGGCGGCGTTGTGCACAGGAGCGCGTGGCTGAA
This sequence comes from Bradyrhizobium sp., assembly GCF_030697065.1. Classification (GTDB taxonomy): domain Bacteria; phylum Pseudomonadota; class Alphaproteobacteria; order Rhizobiales; family Xanthobacteraceae; genus Bradyrhizobium. Next base: position 17,554 of record NZ_JAUYQU010000178.1, on the reverse strand, counting down.
GTCGCCGCGTGATCCAGCTGCGATAGCGTCGGAGACAGCCTTTCCTTTGAATGATGAGGACTCAACATTTCGTGTCAACACGACGTCGCCGGGTTGAAGCTTGTGGCCATCAAACACGTACACGTATAGCCCATCATATCTAGGGTTCTTTTCGGTCATCGATGCGGTCCTGTATAGCCCTCTGTTCGTTCCTACTAAGCCGAGGACCAGTGGCTCACTTCAAGCGCTGGAGCTTAATCGGCCGCTAGATTGTGGTAGAGTTCCCCAACGGCGTCAGAAACCTTCTTGGTGGCCGTGCTCTGCTTGAGCAATTCCAAGGACTGGGGCCACAGAATCGCGAAGCCGTTGGTCGCGACCCGAAAGGACTCCTGACAATCTTCGCAGCGACGAAACTCTTGCGCAACCGGCCGGCAGACAAGGCAATGACTCTGATTCACGCGCAACGGCTCGAAGTCTTGTTCGCATCCGCGACACGCGCGAGTGTCCAACTTCACGCGCGGGGCCGCCCGTGACCTGCGCAGCCGTGCCTTCGGCCCAGGATTCACCGCACGGTCTTATCTAGACCGCCACTTGTCTTCTTCGGCGCTGCAACGCTTTGAACAATACAGTGGACCCGATGCATGCTTGCTGAGAATGAACCGTTCGCCGCATCCTTCGTGGGCGCTGGTTCGAACGTTCAACATCTTGCGACCCTGTGCGGGCGAGCTTCAGCCCGTCTTCAATAAGCTGACGGACCACGGAAGCCAGTTGCCGGGAGGGGGTCCAGCGATTCGGTTGATCGCCTTCATTTGGTCGCGGCACAGCTTCAGGGTCAGGTAGCTAGCTCCGACGCCAAGCCGTAGCGGGCGGACAGGGCTTACGGCCGGGGTTCGTGCAACCGCCAAGCACCAGCCTTAAAGCATAATCCAGCGTTTATGTTTGACGGCCGCCTCTCTCAATTCGAGGAAGCGACTTGCTTGAACTGATTATGGCATGCCCGCTTTTCGGACCTAAACGGGCAGGCTGACGACATCCGTTCACCGGGGTAAAGCGGACTTCGCAATGCTGTCCGCCAAGGTCCGGAAATGACCCACACCGGACTTCGGACCAACGAACCGCCGTGTTCTTGAAATGCTCCAAAGTCACGATATGTTCCGACCTCTCGGGGTTATTGGCCTGTTCCCCCTAGTAATGGCCTAGTTGGATTTGCGCAGCAGTGGCCTGTTTTAAATGTTCCAACCGGTAGTAATACTGCGGTGAGCAATATTGCCCACTTTTGCGGAACGCGTCGCAACCGAGAGTGTTGGTTCTGTATCACCGCAATTTTTGGGCAGTTACCGGTGACAGAGAGTGTTGGGCTCCCGCCAATCAAGGCGATCAGCAAATGAAGATTTCTGAGAAGTACCGTCTCAAGGCTTTAGATTGTGAAAAGCGTGGTCGCGAGGCCAAGGAATACGAGGCTAAATGTGCATGGGCGGACGTAGCCATCGAATGGCATTGCCTTGCCAACCGAACGGCTCAGGAAAGCAGCCTAGATCGCGAACTGGAACCCAGCTGAAAATAGAAGGCCGCCTCATGGGCGGCCCTTTTCATTGGCCGACCTCAACCATCAGACGCTCCGTTTCGCAGGGCGCCGAGCCCTTGGACGAACAAATCTAACGTCCGATCATGCAGGATCAGTCGGGCCTCTTACGTTTTCAAAATAGTGGGAACCGTGCCCCCTCACATCCTGATCAGGACGATTTCGGCTGTCGATCAATTGGTGCTCCCTAAACCCACGATTCTTGAACAAATTGTCCTTCGCCGAAGATTGTTCACTATCACGCGCGCAAACTTTGTTTACCTCAAGGTGAATTCCAATCGCACACAATGTTAACTGCGATCCCCGTTTTAACCGGCGACTGTAACTGAATCTCGGGTCCGGAGTGTTGGATAACTACTCGAAAAGTTGCTGAGCGCAAAGTTCATCGGAATATCTGCCGGGCACTGGCCTCAGCGCGACGAACTACACACGGTAGCAGAAATGCTGCAAAGCCTGCCATTAGGATATCAAATGAACTCCACCCTTGTTGAAGGCGATATCGCAGTTGCTGTCATCGACGCTCTGACGTCCCAAATCTGCGTTGTTGATCCGGAGGGCGTGATCTTTGCCGTAAACCGCGCCTGGAAGCAATTTACCGCCGAGAACTCTCCTGGCCAAGTTCGTGATCATATTGGCGTTAGCTATCTTAATGTCTGCCGGCATTCAATCGGACCTGGTTCGGAAGAAGCACTAGACTTTGCCAACGGATTGCGTGCCGTGCTCCGCGGTGAACGAGAGTTCTTCCAGATCGAATACCCGTGCCATTCCGCGCAAGAGATCCGGTGGTTTCTTGCGCGGGTGAGTCCCTTGCGGCGCAGGTCTTCCTCTATCAAGCACAACAATATCGGCGCGGTCGTCTCTCATATCAACATTACTGACCGAAAATTCGCCGAAATGGAGTACGCAAAATTGGCTTCGACGGATCAGCTGACGGGACTGCCAAATCGTCGGTTTTTCGATGAGTTTGCCAAACTTGATATGGACCGATTTCTGCAATTCGGAGAACCGTCTTCGTTGCTGATGGTCGATCTGGACCACTTCAAAACTATCAACGATACCTACGGCCATGCAGCAGGCGATGAGGTCCTCCGTCGCGTTGCTGCGCTCGGTAAGCTAGTTTTCCGTAGCTGTGATCTGTTTGTTAGATGGGGCGGTGAAGAGTTCGTTTGTCTGCTCCCCCGCACCGACGAATGGGGCGCGATACTGGCTGCAGAAAAGCTGCGCTCGGCAATAGAACAGCTTTCGATCTTCAGCAACGGAAACGCTTTACCGGTGACAGCGAGCATTGGTGTGGCGTCGATTGACAGCGCCGATCAAGCTATAGATAGCGCGCTGCTCCGCGCTGACTATGCATTGTACCGCGCAAAGGATTGTGGTCGCAATCGCGTAAGAAGCTGAAACGTTACAGCCGGCCTGATGTCCCACGTCTCATCGCTGGCGCTGATGAGGTCATTTTGAATGAGGTCGGTGAGATGTCTCTTGTTGGCACTTTTCGGACCGGAGGCGATGTCCGGTTCGAGTCTGCAATTCGCGGGATAGCGGGCATCGAGCTACGCCCACGCCCCTCGATTGATGAGTGTGGCGCCCCGGGCCGATCGTCGCTCACGGATTGCGCTCCGGAAGCATGGCGACAAATCCGCCGGCGGCGGCGGAACCCGCAAGCCCCAGACTTCTTGGTCATCCGAACCCTTGCTGGAGGTTACCGGATTGATCCGCCTGTTCGTCGCCACGATATTGTCGGGCGCGCTGCTGTTGCCCGCCGCTGCCGCCAGCCTGGACGCTGCGGCCGTCAACAATGCCGAGTATTCCGCCGAGCGGGCAGCCGATGACCGGATCGATGCCGCCGTCGTCAGGATCCAGATCCTGCTCGACCGTATCAGGTTTTCGCCAGGGGAGATCGACGGCAAGCTGGGCGAAAATGCCGAGAAAGCCCTGAAAGCATTCGCCGAGGCCAAGGGTCTCGCCTCCGACAAGCTTCCCAATCAGGAGATATGGAAGGCGCTCGTTGAGGCCGGCGAAGGCGCCGCGATCACCGAGTATACGATCTCGGAAAAAGACGTGAAGGGACCCTTCCTGGAAAAGCTGCCTGCAAAAATGGACGACATGAAGAGCCTCAAGGCTCTCGGCTACACCAGTCCGCGCGAGGCGCTTGCCGAGAAATTTCACATGAGCGAGGGTCTGCTCGCCGCACTCAACCCCGGCAAGACCTTCGACAAGGCCGGCGAGGTCGTACTCGTTGCCAACGTACGGGAAAAGCCGGCTAAACTGGCGATCGGCCGCATCGAGGTCGACAAATCAGGTCAAACGGTCAAGGCTTTCGACGCCGCGGGCGCGCTGGTGGCGTTCTTTCCGGCGACGGTCGGCAGCGAGGAGAAGCCGACGCCGACCGGCAGCCTCAAGGTCGTCTCTGTCCATGCCAATCCGCATTACCGCTACAATCCGGACTACAAATTCAAAAGCGTGAAATCGAAAAAGGCCTTCACCATCAAGCCCGGGCCGAACAACCCGGCGGGATCGTTCTGGATCGGATTGTCGTCGGAAGGGATTGGCATTCACGGTACCGCCCATCCTTCCAAGATCAGCAAAGCCGAATCCCACGGTTGCGTTCGGCTGACCAACTGGGATGCGGGATTGCTGGGGGCCAGTGTCAAGAAAGGTACTCAGGTGCAGTTTGTGGACGTCTCGGGCAGCGCCAAAAAGCGCTGATTTCACAAGCACCTGTATCGGTGCATGGGGTTGTTTTCGATATTCTGGCGCAGCGCGCTCACGCGGCATCACGCCCCACAACGAATTCAAGCCGATTCTGGAACCGAACGGAACTGCCGGCGTTGCCGACGACAATTGCACGGGAGAGACTGAGATGAGCCGCGGATTTCCATCCATGACTGCGCTGCTGGGATTGCTAGCGATCGCCGGGTACCAGAACCGCGACAAGCTAGCGGAGATGCTCAACGGGGCCGGAGCCAACAAGGCCAACCCCGGTGGCGGCGCCGGCTCTCCATTGGGAGGCCTGTTGGGTAACCTTGGCGGCATGCTGGGTGGCGCCGGCGCCGGCGGCCTGCTGAATGGCGGCATCGGCGAATTGCTGGAGAGGTTCAAGCAGAACGGCGAAGGCGAGACCGCTGATTCCTGGGTTCATGACGGGCCCAACAAGGAAGTCGCACCTCCTCAGCTGAAGAAGGCGATCGGAGCCGATGTGCTGGCGGAGCTGGAGAAGCAAACCGGTCTTTCGCAGGAAGAGCTGCTGGCAAGGCTCTCGCGCGAATTGCCGACCGCCATCGACAAATACACGCCGGGCGGCCGACTGCCCAACGATTAACCCGAATTACCGTCATCACCAGGATCAGCAAGGAAGTACGAGATGAGCATATTGTGGACCATCATCATTGGTTTTCTCGCCGGCGTGATCGCCAAGTTCATCATGCCGGGCGATAACGAGCCATCAGGCTTCATTCTCACCACGATTCTCGGGATCGTCGGCGCCTTCGTGGCGACGTTTCTCGGGCAGTCGCTGGGATGGTATACTGCCGGTCAGGGCGCCGGCCTGATCGGCGCGGTGGTCGGCGCGATCGTCGTGCTGGTCGTGTACGGGATGGTGGCCGGACGTCGTCGAACGATCTAGTTCGAGAGGCGGCGCTCGCTGAGACCGTTGTCTCAGCGGGCGTCGCCGGCGGAATTTATGTGCAGGACGATATCGATCGCCCCCGCAAACCCCTCGTTCTCGTTCGACCTCGTGACATGCTTCGCGTGTTGCCTGATGTCGTCGGCGGCGTTGCCCATCGCGATCGAGAGGCCGCTTTTCGCAAACATCGCCAGATCGTTCTCCATATCGCCGATGGTGGCGACCGCGTCGGTCGAAATGCCGAGACGCCTGGCCATCGTCTCGACGAAGGTGCCCTTGTTGCGGCCCGGCGGGGTGACGTCGAGATAGTAGCTTTGCGACCGGACCGCGGTGGCTTGTTCGCCCAGGGTTTGCTGCATCGCCGCTTCGCAGCGCTGCAGCCGTGCCGCGTCGCTGCTGGCGCCGACGATCTTGCAGGCGGCGGGCAGGTAAGGCGTGAAATCGGCGACGACGGTCGGGTCCGCCCGGATCGCCCGCATTTCGTTCGCGACATACTCCCCGTCGCCGTTCCGGGTGAGCCAGCGATCGTTGGTGAACAGCCAGACATCGACACCGAATTCGGCGAAGACATCGAGGCTGGCTTGCACCGTGCCCGCCGGGATCAGGTGCTGTTCGATCGGATTCAGTCGCGGGTCCAGAATGGAACTGCCGTTGAACGATCCGACCGGCAGCGCGATCTCCAGCGGCTCGATCAGAAACCGCATCCCGACCGAGGGACGGCTGGAGACGATGGTGAAGCCGATGCCAGCATCGCGAAGCCGCCGCACCGCGTCCGTCGTGGCGTCGGTCAGGACCTTCTCCCTGGTGACCAGGGTGCCGTCGACATCGGAGACCACGAGTGCGATGCGGCTCATGGGCGGTTCCTGCTGTCGCGGCCAGGCCCGAGCCGGCGGATGATGTCATCGACGATGGTTTCGACCGGCGCGTCGATCGACACCGTCACGGGATGTTCGTTTTGCGCCGGCGGCTCCAGCGTCCCGAACTGGCTCGCCAGCAGTCCCGGCGGCATGAAATGACCTTTGCGCGCGGCAAGCCGGGCGGCGATCAAATCCTGCGTGCCGTCGAGGTAAACGATCCTGACATCGTCACGGCCATGCACGAGAACCTCGCGATAGGCGCGCCTCAGCGCCGAACAGGCGATCACCGCGCGTTCGCCGGCCCCGCACACCCGGTCGATCTCGTCGGCGATCGCCTGCAGCCAGGGCCAGCGATCCTGATCCGTGAGCGGTTGACCGGCGCTCATTTTGGCGACGTTGCCGGCGGGGTGAAACCTGTCGCCATCCTCGAACCTCCAGCCCAGGCGTTCGGCCAGCCTTTCGCCAACCGAACTCTTGCCGGAGCCGGATACCCCCATCACGATCAGCGCGCACGGCATTTCGGCGATCTCATCGGCCACGGAAATGCTCCGGCATTGCCGCCCGCCTGTCGGCGTCCGCTGTCTCGAACAACATTTCCCGGCGGGAGGCGAGCGCCAGTTCGGCCGGATCGGCAACCGCGATTACATGGCGATGGTCGCTGGCCATCTAGCCGAGCTTTCGCCAGCTGCGGCCGTCCCGCGACAGCAGGGCATTCGCCTGATCGGGACCTTCGCTGCCGGCCTGGTAGCCGAGCAGGCCGTTGGCGCCGGCATTCTTCCAGGCATCCAGGAACGGTTGCACCGCCTTCCAGCCGGCTTCCACGCTGTCGGCGCGCTGAAACAGGATGTTGTCGCCGATCATGCAGTCATGGATCAGCGTCTCGTAGCCGGTGCTGGGCTCCGCCTCGAAGTAATCCTTGTAGCGGAACTTCATCTCGACGCCTTCGATCCTGATCGCGGGCCCGGGCACCTTGGTGTTGAAATGTAGCGCGATGCCCTCGGTCGGCGCCACGCCGATCACGAGATAGTTCTGCGCCAGTGTCTCCACCGGGGTGCAGTTGAACATCGCGAACGGCGCCTGCTTGAACTTGATCGCCACTTCGGTGCGCTTGACGCCGAGCGCCTTGCCGGTGCGCAGGTAGAAGGGAACGCCGGCCCAGCGCCAGTTGTCGATGGTCAGCTTCAGCGCTGCATAGGTCTCGGTGGTGCTGGCGGGATCGACGTCCCCGGTGTCGCGATAGTCCCCGATCTCGACATTGTCGATTCTGCCGGCCCGGTACTGGCCGCGCACGGAATTCCGCAGGGCTTCGCTTTCGCCCGGAACCTGGATCGCCGCCAGCACGTCGGCCTTCTCGGCGCGCACCGAATGCGCATCGAACCGGATCGGCGGCTCCATCGCGACCAGCGACAGCAGCTGGAACAGATGGTTCGGCACCATGTCGCGCAGCGCGCCGGTCGAATCGTAGAAGCCGCCGCGATGGCCGACGTCGAGCTTTTCGTCGACCGTGATCTGCACATGGTCGATGTGGTTGCGATTCCAGATCGGCTCGAACATGCCGTTGGCGAAGCGCAGCACCAGGATGTTCTGCACCGTCTCCTTGCCGAGATAATGGTCGATCCGGTAGATCTGGTGTTCGTCGACGATGCTCAGCAGTTCGGCGTTCAGCGCCCTGGCCGAAGCCAGGTCGGTGCCGAACGGCTTTTCGACCACCAGCCGCCGCCACGCGCCGCCTTCCTGCCGCAGCATGCCGGTGCGGCCGAGTTCGCGGGCGATCGGCGCGAAGGCATCGGGCGGGGTGGCCAGATAGAACAGGCGGTTGCCGCCGGTCTGCCTGGCGGCCTCGAGTTCATCGAGCTGCGCCTCCATGCGGTCGAACGAGGCGGGCTCCTCCGGATCGGCGGCGATGCAGGTGACGCAACCGAGGAGGCGTGCGGCGGTCTCATCCTCGACCGGACGGGTGGCGAATTCGCGCAGGCCCTTCATCAGGCTGTCGCGCAGCGCCTGGTTCGACATCGTCTTGCGGGTGATGCCGACCACGCAGAATTTTTCGGGCAGGAGGCCGGTGGCCGCCAGATTGTACAGCGCCGGGATCACCAGCCGGTGGGCGAGGTCGCCGGTGGCGCCGAAGATCACGAAGGCACTGGGTTCGGGCTTTTTCTGGACCGGCTGATCTGAAGGCATCGGCGGTTACGCCTTCGGTCTGACGATATCAGGCGCGTTCTGCCGCACCGGATCCGCATGCTGCTGCGGCTCCTTGTGGCCGCCGAAACCGTCGCGCATCGCGGAAAGAACCTTCTCCGCGAACGTGTGCTCCTGGCGCGAGCGAAACCGCGCGAACAGCGCCGCGGTGAGAACCTCGGCCGGGACCGCCTCGTCGATGGCGGCATTCACCGTCCAGCGGCCCTCGCCGGAATCCTCGACATGCCCCGAATAGTTCTCCAGCGTCGGATTCCTGGCAAGCGCCGAGGAAGTGAGGTCGAGCAGCCAGGACGGGATCACGCTGCCGCGTCGCCAGACCTCGGCGATGTCGGCGATATCGAGATCGAACCGATGCGCGGCGGGCAGGGCGTCGATATTGGCATTGCGGAGGATATCGAAACCCTCGGCATAGGCCTGCATCAGGCCGTATTCGATGCCGTTGTGGATCATCTTGACGAAATGCCCCGACCCGACCGGGCCGGCGTGGATATAGCCCTGCTCGATCCTGGCATCGCGACCCTCGCGCCCCCCGGTGCGCGGAATGTCGCCGATCCCCGGCGCGAGACTCGCGAAAATCGGATCGAGCCGGTCGACCACCGCCTTGTCGCCGCCGATCATCATGCAATAGCCGCGCTCGATGCCCCAGACGCCGCCGGAGGTGCCGACATCGACATAGTGAAGGCCGCGTTCCTTCAGCGCCTTGCCGCGGCGGACGTCGTCCTGCCAGAACGAGTTGCCGCCGTCGATGATGACGTCGCCGCTTTCCATCCACTTTGTCAGTTCATCGATCGTCGCCTCGGTGATCGCGCCCGCGGGGAGCATCACCCAGGCGGTGCGCGGCCGCTCCAGTTTGGAAACGAAATCCTGCAGCGAACTGCCGCCGGTTGCGCCTTCCGCTGCGAGGCTAGCGACCGCCCTGGCGTCCTTGTCGTAGACCACGGCGGTGTGGCCGTGCCTCATCAGGCGGCGGACGATATTGCCGCCCATCCGCCCAAGGCCGATCATGCCGAGCTGCATCTGGAATACCCTTTAATTCAAGGCCTCGGTGATCGCGGCATCGAGCATCCTCAGTCCCGAGGCGAGATCGCCCTTCAGATGCACGCGCAGCGCACGACGGCCGCGCTCGGTCAGCACGTCGAAATCGCCGCGGGCCTGCGCCGCCTTGATCACGCCGAAGCTGGCCTTCTGGCCGGGCACCGCGAGATCCCTGTCGTCGTCGGCGGTGATCTGCAGGAAGACGCCGCTGTCGGGACCGCCCTTGTAGGCCTGTCCGGTGGAATGCAGGAAGCGCGGCCCGAATTCGGCGCAGGTCGCGACATGGCGCTTGTCGCGCACCGCCAGCCGCATCTTCTGCAGGCTGTCGATATGATCGGCATTGCGTTCGATATAGGCGAGCAGGGCGACATAGTCGCCGGCGCCGGCGCGGGCGAGGTGGGCCTTCAGCCAGGAGCCGAGATCGCCATCGGCGCCGGCCTTGCGCAGGTCGGCGGCATTGCCGTCGTCGGTGTAGAGATCCGCCGCGGCGGTGGAGAGGACGGGTTTTTCCGCAGGCAGTTTTCCTGTCTTCTCGAACGCAGCGGTCAGCTCGCGGGTCTTGATCTTGGCGTCCTCGACATCGGGCTGGTTGAACGGATTGACGCGGAGCACCGCGCCTGCCACCGCCGTCGCCATCTCGAACCGGAAGAACTCCTGGCCGATATGGTCGATCGATTTCATGACGATGCGGACCACCGGATGCCCGTCCGCTTCCAGCGCGGCCAGCTTCGCGTCATGCGCTGCGTCATCTTCGCCTTCGGTGCGGATGTCGATGAAGAACCGATCCTTGCCGTAGAGCGCGGCATCGCCGAGCGGTTCGCCGTCGATCGGGATCAGGCCCTTGCCGTTCTTCCCCGTGGATTCCGCGATCAGTTGCTCGGCCCAGGCGCCGAAATCGGCAACCTTTGCCGACGAGAGGATGGTGACCTTGTCGCGGCCCTCGAGGCCGGCCAGCCCCATCGCGAGGCCGAGCTGCACGCCGGGATTTTCGTGCGGCGGCACGTCGGGTCCGCAGGAGCGAACCATCGCCAGCGTATGCTGGATCAGGTTGCGGACATCGATGCCGGCGGTTGCGGCCGGCACCAGCCCGAACGGCGACAGCACGGAATAGCGTCCGCCGATCGTGGAATCGCCATGGAAGATGCGGGCAAAGCCCTGCCTGGTCGCGACCTTCTCCAGCGACGAGCCGGGATCGGTCACCGCGAGGAAGCGGTGGCCGGCCTTGTCGGCGCCGATGGTCTCCGACACGCGCTCGAAGAAATAATCCTTCATCGCGTTGGGCTCGGTGGTGCCGCCGGATTTGCTGGAGACGATGAAAACGGTGTTGGCGAGATTGATCGAGGCCTGCAGCGTGCGGACCTGCGCGGGATCGGTGGAATCGAGCACGTGCAGTCTCGGGAAGCCGGGCTGCCTCGCGAACGTCTGCGCCAGCACTTCCGGCCCGAGGCTCGATCCGCCCATGCCGAGCACCACGGCGTCGCTGAAGTTCTGCCCTTTCACGCGCTGCGCGTAATCCTCGTAGTCGGCGATATCGGCAGCCCCGGCGCTGTTGAGCCAGCCCAGCCATTTGTGTTCGTCGGCCCCGGTCCAGACCGATTTGTCGTGCTGCCATAGGCGGCGGATGGTTGCTGCGGCGCGCCAGTCCTCGGTGGCCTTCTCGACCGCCTTGGCGAGGGTGCCGCCGAGCTTCATCTGCTGGCGGTCGATGCCTGCGCCGAGCACGCTGGCGCGCTTGTGCGCGACCGCGCCGTAGAGCTTGTCGGCGGCATCGGCAAACAGCCTGACGCCGTCCTTGACCAGTTCGGCGGTGATGGCGTCGAGCGAGATTCCGGACTTCCCGAGTTCGGCGAGCACCTGTCTTGCGTCGTCGATATTCTCCTCGAGGCTGTCGCGTGGCGTGCCGTGGTCGCGGAAGGCGTCGAGCGTCGCCGGCGGCACCGTATTGACGGTGTTGGGTCCGATCAGCTCCTCGACATAGAGCACGTCGCTGTAGTCCTTGTTCTTGGTGCCGGTCGAGGCCCACAGCAGCCGCTGCGGCTTGGCGCCCTTGGCCGCCAGCTTCTCCCAGCGCGCGCCGGAGAACAGCCGCTTGTAGTCCTGGTAGGCCATCTTGGCGTTGGCGATGGCGACCTTGCCCTTCAGCGCAGCGAGGCGCTGCTTCTCGGTGGGGTCGTTGGCCCGGGCAATCTTCTCGTCGAGCTCCTTGTCAACCGCGCTGTCGATCCGGCTGACGAAGAAGGAGGCGACGCTGGCGACTCGCGAGGGATCGCCGCCGCCCTTGACGAATTTTTCAAGGCCCGCGAGATAGGCTTCGGCGACCTCTACATAGACTTGCTGCGAGAACAGCAGCGTGATGTTGATGCTGATGCCCTTGCCGATCAGATGCTGGATCGCGGGCAGGCCTTCCGGTGTCGCCGGCACCTTGACCATCAGGTTCTTGCGGGCAACGTCTTTCCACAGCCGCTCGGCCTCGCCGATCGTGCCTTTGGTGTCCATCGCCAGATAGGGCGAGACCTCCAGACTGACGAAACCGTCCTCGCCCTTCAACAGGTCATGCACCGGGCGCAGCACGTCCGCGGCGTTCTGGATGTCCTCGATTGCCAGATGCTCGAAAAGCTCCGCGACCGGGCGATCGCCCGCTTTCAGGGCAGTTCCAATCGCGCCGTCATATTCGTCCGAACTGCCGATCGCCTTCTCGAAGATCGACGGATTGGAGGTGACGCCCTTGACGCCGTCGGTGTCGATCAGCTGCTTGAGGTCGCCCCTGGCGACGAAGCCGCGGGCCAGGAAATCCAGCCAGATCGCCTGGCCGTGGTTTTCGAGTGCTTTGACGGGATTCATGATGCCTTGTTCTGTTCGAGCAGGGTTTTTTCGGATTCCGGCACCTTTTCTGGCGGGAGGCCGGATTGTCAACACGTCGTTGGGCAACGCAGAGGAGGGGAATACGCGTATCCCGAGGGCTAACGCCATTCACAACGGTTCGATCCCGGGAACAGGCTATTTGACCGCCTGGGTTCTGCTCGCTCAACTCAAATCTGACAGGCCGCCCGGTTTTCCTTTGCCGGACCGTTGCGCGATCCCGCCGCGGGCGCGGCCTTTTCCACCGGATTGCGCTTTGGAATCAGTGCAGTGTTGGGACCCAGGCGGGACTCCGGGGCCGTTCCACAGCAAACGCCCTGTAGCGTTTGACCCTTGGCCGCCATCGATAGGTTGGTCGGGGTTAAGCATTTTGATTGTGTCGAATGCAATGTCGCACCCGTCGAACCTTGCTTGCGTGATCTCGACCTTTATGATCGATAGAATCTGTAAAAGGACGAGCATGAGGGAAATGCTGACGTTGGCCGGGGAGAACCTGAACTCTCCCATGATTCTCAGTTTCGTACTCGGTCTCTCGGCCGCGTTGGTGCGATCGGATTTAAGCTTTCCTGAAGCGATCGCCAAGGGAATGTCGCTCTATCTTCTGTTTGCAATTGGGTTCAAAGGCGGAGTAGGCGTGGCCGCTCACGGGGCGGATGCGCGGCTGGTTGCTGCGCTGCTGGCAGGGGTCGTGCTGTCACTGGTACTGCCCTTCCTCGCATTCGTGCTTCTCCGGTCGCTGGCTCAAGTGTCGATCATCGATGCGGCGGCCGTGGCTGGACATTACGGCTCCATTTCAATCGTGACGTTCCTGACCGCGAGCGCGCTTTTGACTGAACGCGGCGTTCCGGCCGAGAGCTATATGGTGGCTATTGCTGCAGCGATGGAAGCCCCGGCGATCTTGTCGGCGTTGTGGCTGGTCGCGTGGCGCGGTGAAGGCGTCGAAAAGCAGGGCGCAAAGGCGTGGCGTGAGATTTTGTTGAACGGGTCCATCGTGCTGCTTGTCGGTGCATTCGTAATTGGCTGGTTTACCGGGCAGGACGGACTGGCTCAGATCGAGAGCTTCATTGTTTCGCCGTTCAAGGGCGTACTTTGCCTGTTTCTGCTCGACATGGGCCTAGTTGCCGGTCGGGGACTGTTGAGCAGCCGCGGAATTCTCAAGCCGGGCATGCTGATTTTCGCTGTGTTGATGCCGCTGACAGGAGCAACACTTGGCCTCGCAGCGGGCTTGGCGCTTGGGCTTTCACAGGGTGGCGTGACGCTCTTGATGGTGCTTTGCGCCTCCGCTTCGTACATCGCCGTTCCCGCCGCCATGCGAGTGGCGCTCCCGCAGGCGAACCCCGGGCTGTCGCTCACGCTTTCGCTGGGGCTGACGTTTCCGTTCAATCTGATTCTTGGAATACCGCTGTACCTGGCAGTGACCGAATTCATAACGAGACCATGATTGAGGGCTGCGGATATGGAGATGCACAGCGCCAAACGCGTGGAAATTATCATCGAAGCGATGATGGAACGCCGCCTGACCGATGCTCTGGTCGGCGTTGGCGTGACAGGCTACACGGTGCTCCCGGTCAGCGGCGGGTCCGGGCGGTCCGGGCAATGGACACGCGAGGGACAGGTGAGCCGGGCCAGCGGGATGGTGGTGGTGATTTGCCTCGTTCGTCCGGAACGCCTGGACGGTCTGCTCGATGCGGTTTTTTCGGTCGTGAGCCGCCATATTGGCGTAATCAACGTCACTGACGCATTGGTGCTCCGGGCCGAGAGGTTCTAACCAGGAGAACAGCTGCACTCGCAAACATCAGCCAGGATCTTTTTTATACCTTTCGGAGAGACCGAAGTAAGTCGGCTTTCTGCACACGTCCCCCGGCATCGATATTCAGAATTTTGCAATCTAGTCTGTTCCTGGCACCTTTGAGACATGCCTGCCCACGGTAGGAATGTCTGCCCATGGGGCTGGACCGGAAGTGGTGTCCTGCCGTCAAACCGACGCGAATGACCCAAGGCCGGGATGCTGTCTTAAATCGCCGCGCGAACCCAAACTCGGCCCCATTTACCATCGCGACGAGCATGGTACGATCCGCTTGCGGGTCGCGAGGACGACCGCCGCGAACTACCGGACTGAAAGGTCCAGACGACATTGCATCCTCTCACTTCGAATCCGCTTCACAGGAGGGACCCTTGAGCATGAAAACTATCCGATCGTCCGACGTGGCGGAGGCGCCGCCGCAGACGTGGTCCAACATGAAGGTGGCAAACGGATATTTCCACATCGCGGGCATGACCGGCTCGGGGCCCAAGGGGGAGCATCCAGGCGACGACATGTACATTCAGACCAAGTCGATCTTTCAGAAGTTCAAGCACCTGCTGGAAGCCGCGGGCGGCAAGATGAATGACATCATGTCTATCACGGTGTACGTCACCAATCTCGATGAAAACACCGAGGTGTGGCGTGCGCGCCGGGAGTTCTTCACCGGCGATTTTCCTTGCTCAACCTTGATCGAGGTAAAGCGTGTTGGTTCGCCCAAGGCCAGCCCGCCGCTCAAGGTGGAGATCAACGCGACCGGCCTGATCGGCGCGGGTGGTTAGTTCGCCGACCTAACGGTCTGGGTAGTGCCAGCGATAATTAATGCGGGAGCGATCCCGCCTGATCGCCCTATTGGCACAAATCGACGGTTAGAGGGCGGGCCGTGAGGCACCCGATAGTCATGTGCTGAAGGGCGACGGCTGGAGGAGCGCGTGCAGATGCCGGCAAGATTGGCCTCTCAATCACCGTCCGGGCGCTGCCCAGGATTATGGTGAACGTCCGAATTGCTATCCGCCTTGCAGGGGACCGAGAATACGACGAATATCAAATCGGCGCGTCAGTCATATGGGGAATCCCGGACTAAACGCTTCCGAACGACGAGAGGACCCGCATGCAAGATATCGTTGCAGAAACCCGCGCGGTTGCGGTGCCGAGCCATCCGCTGGACCCATTGACGCCGGGCGAGATCCGTCGCGCCGCGGCCTTGGTGCGGGCAACGCACGATCTCGGGGTGGGCATGATGTTCGAGACAATCACCCTGCACGAACCGGACAAGAGCTTGGTGCGCATCGCCGGGCCGGGGAAGACTTCTGCGCGCGAAGCCTTCGTATGTGCTTTCGACCGCACCAATGGCAAAGTCTGGGAGGCTCGGGTCGATCTCATCGCGGATCAGGTCGTCGATTGGCGGCATGTGCCCGGCGTTCGGCCACGTATCCTGCTCGATGACATCACTCTGGTGGGAGAGGTAGCCCGAGCCGATCCGCGTTTTCGATCGGCACTGGCCAAACGCGGCATTACCGACATAGAAAATGTCCAGGTCGATCCCTGGTCTGCAGGCAACTATGGCCTGCCGGATGAGGAGGGCCGGCGGCTCTCGCATACGTTCTGCTGGTACCGGAACGAGAAGAATGACAACGGCTATGCTCATCCGATCGAGGGACTTTGTGCCGTGATCGATCTGGACCGGAAGGAGGTTCTTCGCGTCGACGATTATGGTGTGGCTGAAGTCCCAATGCAGAGCCGCAACTATGCGGCACGCTATCGCACCGCCTTCAGGGACGATGTGAAACCGCTGGAAATCGTGCAGCCGGCCGGCCCGGGCTTCGTTGTCGAGGGTAACGAGGTTCGCTGGCAGAAATGGCGTTTCCGGGTGGGTTTCAATGCGCGCGAGGGATTGGTGCTGCATGCGATCGGCTACGAGGATGACGGCAAGCTGCGGCCCGTCCTGCATCGGGCGGCCCTGTCGGAAATGGTCGTGCCCTACGGACATCCCGGCGGCGGACATTTCCGCAAGAACGCCTTCGACGTTGGCGAATACGGCATTGGAGTGCTGGCAAACTCGCTGACACTGGGCTGTGACTGTCTCGGCGCCATCCGCTATTTCGACGCATGGCTGGCCGACAGCAAGGGCGATCCTTATTGCATCGAGAGCGCGGTGTGCCTGCACGAGGAGGATTTCGGTATCCTGTGGAAGCATACCGACCTGTTCACCGGCGAGGTCGATGTGCGGCGTGCCCGTCGCCTGGTGGTGTCCTCGATCTCGACCGTTGGCAATTACGAATACGGCTCGTTCTGGTACTTTCATCAGGACGGCTCGATTCACTTCGAAATGAAGGCGACCGGCATTCTTAATACGGCCGGCCTTCGGCCCGGCGAAGCGCCTGACTATGGCACCATCGTTTCACCCGGCGTTTATGCACACTATCACCAGCACATCTTCAACATGCGTCTCGACATGGCAGTCGACGGCGAGCGCAACCGGGTCGTCGAGGTCGATACGGTGGCTTTGCCTGTCGGCGCCGACAATCCGTACGGCAATGCCTTCACCATCCGCGAGACCGTCCTGGAATCCGAGCAAAAGGCCCAGCGCAACGTCGATTTCAACGCTGCCCGGTTCTGGAAAATTGAAAGTTCCGAAGCCCGCAATGCGCTCGGCAAGCCCACCGCCTACAAGCTACTACCGTTAAGTCCCGTGCCGACTTTCTCCAGCCCCCAATCGATGGTGGCCAAACGTGCGGCCTTCATGATGCGGCAGCTTTGGGTTACGGCATATCATCCCGACGAGATCTATGCGGCCGGCCGTTATCCCAACCAGAGCAGCGGTGGCGACGGGTTGCCGGCATGGACTGCCGCGGATCGGCCGATCGCCGATACCGATATCGTGGTCTGGCACAGCTTTGGCCTGCACCATATTCCTCGTCCCGAGGATTTTCCGGTCCAGCCGGTGATCACGGCCGGTTTTGCGCTTCACCCCGCGGGGTTCTTTTCCGAGAACCCGGCTCTGGACGTTCCGCCGGCCGCGAGCAGTTTGAGCTGTTGCGTTGGCGGTGCATGAATCCATTCTTGATACTGTGAGCGGCCCGACCGCTTCGAGGGCAGGCGCAAAGGGTGCAGCCGATTTTCAAGCACAGAGAGCGCAAGCGGCTTCATGTTGCCCTTCGGCACATTTCGGACATGGCGCGATGTCTGGCTTAAGGCCGTTATGCCACCAAAGCGGACGTTCGCCGACGACCGCGCTGCCTCCATCGCATTTGCAGTCAGCGGGCTCAACGGCTCCTGCAGGCCCTTTGCACCGCAACCCATCCTGTTCGCCCACCTGCGACAAATCAACCCGTCGGGTAACATTTCGCTTTTCCGGAAACCCGAAACACCGGTATGACTCATCCCATCCTGTCCTCAAGCAAGGGGCGTTGGCCATCGTCACCGAACGTTGGGATGGGATGCGGTGGACGCGGCGGCATCGAGCGCGGAATGGGATCGCAGGGCGGGATAAACTCCGTGAGCGATCACAGAACGGGCAGACGAGCGGTGTCGAAGCGTACGGCAAAATCGTGTGGACCTGGCGCCTCAGTGGTCGGCGTCAAGTCTCGCGGAGGCGCGAAAGCCCGACCGGGCTCGAG
>NZ_JAUYQU010000092.1 GCF_030697065.1 Bradyrhizobium sp. | reverse complement strand
TGGCCCAGAA
Source organism: Bradyrhizobium sp. (assembly GCF_030697065.1). GTDB lineage: Bacteria > Pseudomonadota > Alphaproteobacteria > Rhizobiales > Xanthobacteraceae > Bradyrhizobium. Next base: position 56,572 of record NZ_JAUYQU010000092.1, on the reverse strand, counting down.
TTCGCGCAGCTTGAACTTCTGGATTTTTCCCGATCCCGTCAGCGGAAAGGCCTCGACCACGAACCAGTGCCGCGGCGTCTTGTGATGAGCGAGCGAGGCGCGCATGTAGGCCGACAATTCCTCCTTGTCGATGGTCGCGCCCGGCGCTGCGCGGATGAAGGCGGCGACCTCTTCGCCCCATTTTTCGTGCGGCAGTCCGACCACTGCCACCTCGCCGACCTTGGGGTGACGAAACAACAATTCTTCGAGCTCGCGCGGATAGATGTTCTCGCCGCCGCGGATGATCATGTCCTTCAGGCGCCCTTCCACCGTGCAATAGCCGCGCGCGTCCATCGCGCACAGATCGCCGGTATGCAGCCAGCCCTCGGCATCGATCGCAGCGGCGGTCGCGTCCGGCATTTCGAAATAGCCGAGCATGATGTGATAGCCGCGCGTGCAGAATTCACCGATCTCGCCGATCGGCACCGTGTTGCCGGTATCGGGATTGACGATTTTGGTTTCCATGTTCGGCAGCGGCAGGCCGATGGTGCCGGCCTTGTCCTCGATCGTATCCGTGGTCAGGGTCTGGGCGGCCACCGGCGAACATTCGGTCTGCCCGAACACGATGGTGAAGGGCGCCCCCAGTTTCTGCTCCAGCAAGGTGACGAGCGCGGCCGGCACAGTGGAGCCGCCCGAACAGATCGCCTTGACCGACTTGAGGTCGGTGGATGCGAAGGAGGGATGTTCCAGCATCGCCACCAGCATGGTCGGCACGCCGAGCATCGCATTGCCGCGGTAGGTTTCGAACATTTCGAGCACGAGTCCGGGTTCGAACGCCTCCAGCAGCACCTGGGTCGCGGCCTTGGACACCGCGCCGATCACGCAGCAGACGCAGCCGCCGGTGTGGAACAGCGGCATGGTGGTGATGAAGACGTCGCCGGGGTCGATCCCCATGCGGTCGGCGGTGTCGGCGCCGTTGTTGGCGAGGCCGCGATGATGCAGCAACGCGCCTTTGGGAAAGCCCGTGGTGCCCGAGGTATACTGGATCATCACGGGATCGGTCGGCTGGACGTCCGGAAGTGGGCTGCTGTCGTCGCCGGCGACGATGAAGGCCGGCCAGTCGTCGAAACAGACGATCTCGCGCAACTCCGGGCAGTGCGGCGCGACCTCGCGCACGGTCTGCAGCATCGGATTGCCACGGAAGGAATTGACCACGAACACGCCGGCCGAGCGTGATTGCTTCAGCACATATTCGACCTCGTTGACCCTGAAACCGGGATTGACGGTGACCAGCACCATGCCGGCGAGTCCCGCGCCGAACTCGAGCATGATCCATTCGGGCAGGTTCTGCGCCCAGACCGCGATCCGTTCGCCCGGTTTGAAGCGGCTGAGCAACGCGCGCGCGGTGCGTTGCGCCTCGCGGCGGAGTTCGGCATAGGTCCACTGGCGCCGCAGCGCCGGATCGGGGACGCCCGATATCAGCGCGATCCGGTCCGGCGCCGATTTAGCGGCCCGTTCGAGCAATTGGCCGAGCGTGATATCGCGCACCGCCGGAGTTGTCGGTCCCGCCACGCAGGATTCTGTCAAAGCCATCAGGTCCCTCCCGATCGATGCCGGCGTTGGCCGGCGATTTGATCCCGACTATGGCATTCGGCGTTGGCCGTTGCAGCCGTACGGCAAAAAGAATCTTTGTGTCTTTCTCCGGGCGCCTCGATTTCTGCGGCAGCGATTGACGCCCCGTTTGGTCCACTGATACTGCGGGTAGAGAACCGCGGCGGAAGCAATGCGTGCGACGGGAGTAAAATGCACGTGCAGGATTTGAAGATGACGACCACCGGCTACGGTTTCGGGGCGGCCCATGCCGCCATGCGCCGCCTGGTCGATGGCAACATCCTGCCCGGCGTATCGTCCGCGGTGCTGGTGGGCCGGGATCTGGTGGACGTAAATTGTGTGGGTTGGGCCGACAAGGAAACACAGATCCCGTTGCGCACCGATCACCTGTTCCGGGTGTTCTCCAACACCAAGCTGATTACCTCCTGCGCCGCGCTGCTGCTTTGCGAGGAGGGCCGCTTCCTGCTCGACGACCCGATCGAGAAATTCATCCCGCAGCTTGGCAACCGCCGGGTGATGCGCCCGGGCGCGACATCGCTCGAAGATGCCGAGCCGGCCAGGGGATCGATCACCATTCGCCAGTTGCTCAGTCACAGTTCGGGGCTGAGCTATGGTCTGTTCGATCCGGGGACCCCGCTGTTCAAGGCTTACCAGCAACGCAAGGTGCTCAACCCCACGACGACGCTGGTCGACATGATCGACACGCTGGCGGAGCTGCCGCTGGCCTATCACCCGGGCACGTCATGGGAGTATTCGGTCGCGACCGACGTCGTGGGACGGCTGGTGGAAGTCGTCAGCGGCGAGGCGCTGGACAAGTTCATCGCACGGCGGATTTTTGCTCCGCTTGGCATGGTGGACACCGCCTTCGCGGTGCCGGAAAAAGACCGCAGCCGGCTCGCCGCCTATTATGCCGGGGCGGATCTGATGGATCCGATGAAACCGGGCCTGACCCGCACCGATAACTCGGCCGTGGCCGAGGCTGAGCGGCGGTGGCGGCCTGGTGTCGAGCTTGCCGGACATGGTGGCGCTCATTCGAAGTCTGCTGCCGGGCGGACCGACGCTGCTGAAGCCGGAAACGATAGCCGAGATGATGACCAATCAGCTGCCCGGCGGCGTCTGGATGCGTTTTCCGATGACGGGAGAACTGGTCGGCAAGGGCTACGGGCTGGCGGGCGCGCTGACCCTGCGGCCCTCGCCGCTCGATCACGGCGATGCGGCCGGCGAATTCTGGTGGGGCGGGGTGGCCGGCACGCAATGGTGGATTTCGCCGAAAACCGGCGTCGCCGGCCTGCTGATGACGCAGCGCCAGATGGCTTTTTTCCACCCTTCGCCATCGAGTTCAAGCGGCTGACCTATGAGGCGGTCACGCGCGGTGCCTGACGGCGCCTACGGGCAGGGACGCTGGTAACCGTCGCGGCCGATATAGGTGCCGGTGCGGGGGTCATAGGAGCGGTAGCGCGTGCAGGCCGGCGCCTCCTCGTAATACTGCTGCCTCGGAGCATATCGCTCGCGGGGAGCGTATTGCGCCGTCTGGCAATAGCGCGGCGAAACGCCGACCCATGAGCCGTCGCCCTGCTGCACGTAGCAGCCGTTCCGGTAATAGCGGTAGCCGCCGGGCCGCGGCTCCCCCTGGGCGCCGATCGCGGCACCGGTGGCCGCGCCGAGCACCGCGCCTGCCGCAGCACCGCTGTTGCCGCCGAGTGCGCCGCCGACAATGGCGCCGGCCACGCCGCCGAACAGCGCGCCGCCGAGCGTGCTTTCCTGCGCCGCCGCCCGTTCGGCCGGCGCGCAAACCACCAGTGCCAGCAGCGCCGTCGCTGCAAGTTTTGTTTTCATGTCAATTCTCCAGCCGGTTCGATCGAGGCACCCTTGCAGCAGCATTGCCGCCACCCTCGAAACCGGTCAAGGGCCCATCGCGCCGTAAGCCTCGCGCACCCAGGAACATTTCAGCGCATGTGCTGTTATTCGCACAGGCTGGAATAAGGGCGGAAAGCTATGTCGGACACCTATATCATCGAGGTCGGATCGCAGGCGGCCGGAATCGTCGTGCGCGATCCCCGGGGCTATCGCTTCTTCGCCGCCACCTACCGTTTCAGTTCGCTGGAAGGCCGGCTCTTCCGTAACGCGCGCGAAGCCGAACGGGCGGCGCGCCGTCTGGCGCAGGGCGGGCGGATCGCCGCCTAGGCTGGTAACCGTAGTCGCCAATCGCCGCGACACCGCCGGTCTGCCGCGTTGACCGAACCATCGAACCGCCGCACCATGGGCGCTGCCCCGAGGTGCCTCTGTGACCGGCCTGTCCCATCGCCAAACCGAAATTCTCAATATCGCCCGCGCCTTTGGCCGGGTGATGGTGGAGGATCTCGCCCGCCGTTTCGAGGTTTCGGCGCAGACCATCCGCAAGGACCTCAACGATCTCTGCGACCATCGTTCGCTGACCCGGATTCACGGCGGCGCCATCATCGCCTCCGGGGTCGAGAACCTTGCCTATGAGGCCCGCCGCTTCGTCGCGGCCGAGGAGAAGAAGGCGATCGGGGCCGCCGCCGCGGCGCAGATTCCGAACGGCTGCTCGCTGTTCATCAACATCGGCACCACGACCGAAGAGGTTGCCAGCGCGCTGACCTCGCACCAGGACCTCCTCGTCATCACCAACAACCTCAACGTGGCGATGCTGCTCTACCGGCATCCGCGCATCGAGGTGATCGTGGCCGGCGGCGCGGTGCGTCGCGCCGACGGCGCGGTGATCGGCTCGACCGCGATCAGCCTGATCGGCCAGTTCAAGGTCGACTACGCCATCATCGGCGCCTCCGCGATCGACGAGGAGGGCGCGTTGCTGGATTTCGACTATCGCGAGGTGCAGGCGGCGCAGGCCATCATTGCCAACGCCCGCAGCGTGATGCTGGTCGCCGATAGCACCAAACTTCGCCGCAGCGCGCCGGTGCGCATCGCCCATCTCAGCCAGATCCAGACTTTCGTCACCGACGCGGCCCTGCCGGCGGGCATTGCGAGCATTTGCCACAGCCGAGGCATCGAGGTGATCGAGGCGATGCCACATCCGACGGCCGATCCCGATGAGCCCGCGGTTGAGCCGGCGTCAACCGTGACGCGCCTGCGCTAGGGCGAACATCCAGGATCAATCGAGGCCGTTGAAGGCCAGAGCCCGTAACGCTCTCGGGTTCTCTGGGTGAAGCCTCCGATATCTGTCCAGAGCTCGGGGACGGCTCCGTTCTTTCGGCGATTTGCCTCATACCGCATCCGGCGCGGCCATCTCGTTTTCACTTGCTTTCACATTCGGTCGTGATTTATTCGAAGTCGAAAGTAAAACCGAAAAATGAATGGGCTAGCGCCCGGGAATCGGCTTTTTGGACAAGATTTTCGACCTCGCGATTATCGGAGGCGGCATCAATGGCTGCGGCATTGCGCGCGATGCCGCAGGCCGGGGAAATTCCGTTTTTCTTTGTGAAATGAATGACTTGGCCAGCGGCACGTCGTCCTGGTCGACCAAGCTGGTGCATGGCGGCCTGCGCTATCTCGAATATTACGAGTTTCGTTTGGTGCGCGAGGCGCTGATCGAGCGCGAGATCCTTTGGCAGATCGCGCCCCACATCATCCGCCCCCTGCGATTCGTTTTGCCGCACCATGCCGGGTTACGCCCGGCCTGGCTATTACGGTTGGGGTTGTTTCTCTACGACCACATCGGCGGCCGCAAACTGTTGCCGCCGACGCGCTCGGTCGACCTGACCCGGGATGAGGTGGGCAAGCCCTTGGTCCCCAACCGCTACACCAGGGCGTTCGAATATTCCGACTGCTTCGTCGACGACGCGCGGCTCGTGGTGCTCACGGCTCGGGATGCGGCCGACCGCGGCGCCGAGATCCGCACCCGCACCCGCGCGGTCGAGATCCGTCAAGCGGACGGAATCTGGCACGTCGCGCTCGAGGACACATCGACTGGAACAGGCAGCACGATAAAGGCTCGATCGCTGGTCAATGCCGGCGGTCCCTGGGTCGAGGATGTCTTGCGGTCCGGCGCCGGCGTCAACGCGCGGGCCAAGGTGAGGCTGGTGCAGGGCTCCCACATCGTAGTGCGCAAACTCTATGCCCACGACCGCGCCTACATGTTCCAGAACAGCGACGGCCGCATCGTGTTCGTCATTCCCTACCAGGATGATTTTACGCTGATCGGGACCACCGATCGCGACTTCGACGGCGACCCTTCGAAAGTGAAAGCCTCGACCGAAGAGATAAAATATCTCTGTGATTCCGTCAGCGAATATCTCGCCAAGCCGGTCAGCCCGGAGGATGTGGTCTGGACCTATGCCGGCGTGCGTCCGCTCTATGACGATGGCGCCAGCGAAGCCAAGGCTGCCACCCGCGACTACGTGTTCGAACTCGACACCCCCGGCGGCGCGCCGATGCTGTCGATCTATGGCGGCAAGATCACCACCTATCGCCGCCTCGCCGAAGAGGCGCTCGAGCGGCTCGCGCCCTATCTGCGCAGCGACCTCAAGGCGAAAGAAGGCTGGACCGGCAAATCGCCGTTGCCCGGCGGCGACATGGATGTATCGGCGGTTGCGGCGCTGACGGCTGAACTGATGCGAAGTTATCCGTTCCTGACGCCGGCCCATGCCAGCCGGCTGGCGCATGCCTATGGCACCCGCGCAACCAAATGGCTCGGTGATGCGAAATCGCTTGTCGATCTCGGCCAGTCCTTCGGCGCCGGTTTGACCGAGAGCGAGGTGCGATACCTGATGGCCCACGAGTGGGCCCGCAGCGCCGAGGACATCGTCTGGCGGCGCTCGAAACTGGGGCTGCACCTGTCGGTGGGCGAAATTGCCGCGCTTGAAGACTGGATTGCCGCCAACCACGTTGCGCCGGAGGCCCACTCTAATGGATCGTAGTCATTCCGGGGCGACGCGAAGCGTCGAACCCGGAATCTCGAGATTCCGGGTTCGCATCTTCGATGCGCCCCGGAATGACGGCTGAGCCAGTGTTCGCTCCTTACCCCGCCGCCACCGCTCCACCCAGCACAGGATAATCCGTATACCCCTTCGCCCCGCCGCCATAGAACGTCGCCTTGTCGAACGCGTTCAGCGGGGCGCCCTGCTTCAGCCGCTCGACCAGGTCGGGATTGGAGATGAACGGCTTTCCGAACGCGATCAGATCGGCCGCATCCGCCGCCAGCACCTTGGTCGCGAGCTCGTAGTCGTAGCCGTTGTTGGCGACATAGGCTCCCTTGAAGCGCTTGCGCAGGCTCGCATAGTCGAACGGCGCGTTGTCGCGCGGCCCACCCGTGGCGCCCTCGATGACGTGGATGTAGACCAGCTTCATCGCGTTGAGCTGGTCGACAATATGGTCGAACAGCGGTTGCGGATCACTGTCGGAAATGTCGTTGGCCGGGGTAACCGGCGAGATGCGGATGCCGGTGCGGTCGGAGCCGGCCTCGGCGGCCACCACTTTCGAAATCTCCAGCATCAGTTTAGCCCGGTTCTCGATCGAGCCGCCATAGGCATCGGTGCGCTTGTTGGCGCCATCCTTGGCGAATTGATCGAGCAAATAGCCATTGGCGCCGTGGATTTCGACGCCGTCGAACCCGGCTGCCAGCGCGTGGGAGGTGCCGCGCTTGAAATCCTCGATAATCCCCGGGATTTCCGAAAGCGCCAGTTCGCGCGGCTCGGAAATGTCCGCAAACGTGCCGTTGACGAAGGTCTTGCCCTTGGCGCGGATCGCCGAGGGCGCCACGGGGGCGCCGCCATCCGGCTGCAGCGAGGTATGTGATACGCGACCGACATGCCAGAGCTGGATGAAGATGCGCCCGCCACGCTCGTGCACGCGGTCGGTGACCTTGCGCCAGCCCGCGACCTGTTCCTTGGAATAGATACCCGGTGTATCCTGATAGCCCTGGCCCTGCTGCGAGACCTGGCTCGCTTCGGTGATCAGCAGGCCCGCCGACGCGCGCTGGCCGTAATATTCGACCGCCAGCTCACTTGGCACCATCCCGGGAGGGACCGCGCGGTTGCGGGTCAGGGGCGCCATCACCAGCCGGTTGGGAAGCGTAATCGGCCCGAGCTTGTAAGGTTCGAATAGTTTGGTCGGCGTGCTCATTTTTTTTGTTCCGGTGAATTGCAGATGGGATGGAGGTGGGCATTGCCGGTGTGCTTGGCAATGCCGTCGGCCGTTCCGCCGTCATTCCGGGGTTCGATGCTTTGCATCGTCCCGGAAACGCTGAGAAGCCGCTCAACTAACCCCGAGAAAATCCCGCTTGCCGATTTCGACGCCGTTGTGCCGGAGGATGCCGTGGGCGGTGGCGGCATGGAAGTAGAAGTTCGGCAACGAGAACTGGCTGAGGAATTGTTGGCCCTTCATGGTTGTGGTCTTGTCTGGACCTGTCGGAAACGTCACGTCGCGGGTCTCGGCCCCGTCGAACTGTGCCGGCTTGAACGCCTTCACATAGTCGATGGTCCTGGCGAGCCGCGCCTTCAACTCGTCAAAACTCTTTTCGGTGTCGGGAATGGAAGGCACCTCGCTCTGGGTGAGGCGCGCGCAGCCCTTGGTGGCGAAATCGCAGGTGAGCTGGATCTGCCGACTCAATGGCAGCATGTCCGGATAAAGCCGGGCGCCGAGCAACACCTCGGGCGGGATTTTCTTCGCCATGCAATACGCCTCGGCCTTGCCGAGGATGTTGGTGAGGCTGCCCAGGATCTGCAAGTACGCGGCAACGGAAGCGTCGTGGAAAGACATGGGATGCTCTTTTCGTGCTGGAATATGGTCGATGCGGGGTAGTTCTGCTCGAAGTGGGGCGTCGGCAGACAGAATACAACGTTGAAGAATGCCGCTCTAGCGGAGCGCCGATGGTCTGGGCTGCGCGGGCGCGCGCGGTGCGACCGGCTGGCCGCGCATCCGGGCCAGCAATTCGGCGGTGGGCCATGAATCCGCGGGCAAACCGTATTTGATCTGCATGGTCTTGACCGCGGTGCGGCTGAGTTGTCCCATGATGCCGTCGATCTTGCCGACATCGAATCCCGCGCGCACCAGGAGCTGCTGCAACTCGCGCAGTTCGTTGAATGACAGTTGCGCCACCGGGGCCGAGGGGCGCTGCATCGGCGGCGCCCCGGCGATGCGGGTGGCGAGATAGCCGGCGGTGGTCGAATAGATCAGCGAGTTGTTCCACTCGGTATAGGCGGCGAAATTCGGATAGGCGAGGAACGCCGGCCCGTGGCGGCCCATCGGCAGCAGCAGCGACGCCGGCAGGCTGTCGTTCGGCAGCGATTTCCCGTCGGGATAGGTGACGCCGAATTGCGTCCATTTCGAACGCGGATGCTTGATCGTCAGGTCGGCCTGGTCCCACGGTAGATTTTGCGGCACCCGCACTTCCTGCAGCCAGGGTTCGCCGCGCCGCCATTTCAGGCCGTTGGCGATGTAGTTCGCGGTCGAGCCGATCACATCATCCGGGCTGCGCAGCATGTCGCGATGACCATCGCCGTCGAAGTCGACGGCGTAGTTGAAATAATGCGTCGGCAGGAATTGCGTCTGCCCGAGTTCGCCGGCCCAGGAGCCGATCATTTCATCCGGCGAAAGGTCGCCGCGGTCGATGATCTTCAAGGCGGCGATGGTTTCCTTCTGGAACATTTCGGAGCGGCGGCAATCATAGGCCAGCGACACCAGCGAGCGCAGCGTCGGCAGATTGCCCATGTTGGCGCCGAAATCGCTTTCCAATCCCCAGAACGCGGCGATCACAGCCGGCGGCACGCCATATTCCTTCTCGGCGCGCGCGAACGCCGCGGCATGGGTTTTGATTTTCTTCTGCCCATGCTGCATCCGGTACACCGCGGCCATCCGCGCCGCGAATTCGGTGAACACCTGCCCGAACACGCGTTGGCCGCGATCTCGGTTGACGATGCCCTGGTCGTAGACGAGTCCGGGCGATGCCTCGGCCAGCGCCCGCTGCGACACCCCCGCCGCGACAGCCTGCTGTTTGAGGTTGGCAAGGAATCGGTCGAACGACATCCCGTTATGGCAGGCCGCGCCGCCGCGCGGGGCCGGGGCCGGCTTGGCGGGAGCGGCCAGTGGCCGGGGTGCAGCGGGAACTGGTTGAGCCGATACGATTTGCGGTCCGCACAGAAGCGCCAGCAGGACTGCACTGGAGAGAAATCCTGTCGTTGAAATCTTTCGCATGCGGTTACCGATTGGATGTCAATTTGCGGAGGGTGAGGCTGTCCTAGCATTATGCATCACGGAGTTACATCACGAAACCGGCGGTCGCCCGGACGGCCGGAACCGAGGCCCGACGATGCCCGGCTGACCTGCAACCACCCGGATAGGCCGCCGCTGCGCGCCTTCCGAAAGGTACCGGAGACGGCCGTCACGCCTCCCCCGCGGCTTCGGCCTCGATCGCGCGGGCTTCGGGCTTGACCCACGTCAAGGCCACTCGAATTCCGCCATGTAGCTTTTTGGTCGTAATCACCTTCAAGGTTCGCCATGGAATGGGAGCGTATCCGGAAGCAGCCCGAGGATCATGTCGGCGCCAACCTTCAGGATTATGAAGAATACGCCAGCCGATTCGCGTGGTCGCAGGCGCGGGCGCTGCTTGATGGTCTGCCGAATGGCGGGATCAATATCGCGTTCGAGGCCGTCGACCGGCACGTGTTGGCGGGCCGCGGCGACAGACTGGCGATGCGCTGGATCGGGCGCGGCGATCAGGTTCGGGATTTCAGCTACCGGGCTCTGGGTGCCCAGATCAATCGGTTCGCCAATATCCTGGCGCAGCGCGGGGTCGCGAAGGGCGATCGGGTATTCTCGCTGCTCGGCCGCGTGCCCGAACTCTATGTTGCCGCCCTCGGCACGCTGAAGAACGCAAGCGTGTTCTCGCCGTTGTTCTCGGCGTTCGGGCCGGATCCCATCAAGGCCCGCATGACGATCGGCAATGCCAAAGTGCTTGTAACCTCCGAGGCATTTTACCGGCGGAAGATCGAGCCTTGGCGAAAAGAGCTCGCGAGCCTGGAGTATGTTTTCCTGACCGAATGTTCGACCGGCCTGCCAGCTGATACGATCGATCTGTCCGCCGCGCTGGCGCAGGCTTCGGATTCGTTCGAGACGGTGTGGACGGGGCCCGAGGACATGGCCTTGCTTCACTTCACCAGCGGGACAACCGGGCGGCCAAAGGGTGTCGTGCATGTCCATGAAGCCGTCGTCGCTCATCACATCACCGGCCGGCTCGCGCTCGATCTCCGTCCGGACGACATCTTCTGGTGCACGGCCGACCCGGGATGGGTGACCGGGACCTCCTATGGAATCATCTCGCCGCTCACCAATGGCGCGACCATGATCGTCGACCAAGCCGAATTCGACGCGGAACGCTGGTATCGCATCCTGCAGGATCAGAACGTCACCGTCTGGTACACGGCGCCGACGGCGATCCGCATGCTGATGAAGGTTGGAGCCGAAATTACCAGGCGATTTGATCTGTCCAAAGTGCGCTACATGGCCAGCGTCGGCGAACCGCTCAACCCGGAAGCCGTGGCGTGGAGCGCGGCCACCTTCGGAAAGCCGTTTCACGACAACTGGTGGCAGACGGAGACCGGCGGCATCATGATCTCCAATTACCCCTCGATGGACGTCAAGCCGGGCTCGATGGGGCGTCCCCTGCCGGGGATTAAGGTCGGCATCGTCGAGCGCTTCGAACGCGGCGAATTGCGCGAAATCACCAAACCGATGGCGATGGGCGAACTCGCGCTCCGCCCGGGTTGGCCGTCGATGATGCGCGCCTATCTCAACGAAGAGGAACGATACAGGAAGTGTTTCGCGGGCGGCTGGTATCTGACCGGCGACCTCGCGATGCGCGACAGCGAGGGATACTACTGGTTTGTCGGCCGGGCTGACGACGTGATCAAGAGCGCCGGCCATCTGATCGGCCCGTTCGAAGTGGAAAGCACGCTGATGGAGCATCCGGCCGTGGCCGAGGCCGGCGTGATCGGCATTCCCGACCCGACCGCCGGCGAGATGGTCAAGGCCTACGTTGCCCTCAGGAACGGCTTCGAGGCCAGCGATGCGCTGCGCAAGGAATTGCTCGGCCATGCGCGCCAGCGTCTCGGTCCGGCGGTCGCGCCAAAGGACATCGCCTTTCGGCAGAACCTGCCCAAGACGCGCAGCGGCAAGATCATGCGCCGCCTGCTCAAGGCCCGTGAACTGGGCCTACCGGAGGGCGATATCTCGACGCTCGAAAGCGAGGAGCGATGACCGCGTCAGCCGAAAAGCCGCATCTGTCGCGCGAGCACTTGCTGGCCTTGCTGAGACAGATGATCCGTATTCGTCGCTTCGAGGACAAGTGCGCCGAACTCTATACAAGGGAAGAGATCAGGGGCTTCCTGCACCTCTACGACGGCGAGGAAGCGGTGGCCGTCGGCGTGATCCCGGTGCTGGAACAGCGAGACAGGATCGTGGCGACCTACCGCGAGCACGGCCATGCTTTGGTGCGCGGCGTGCCGATGAAAGCGGTGCTGGCGGAAATGTACGGCAAGCAGGATGGCTGCAGCCGCGGACGCGGCGGCTCCATGCACCTGTTCGATCGCGCCACGAATTTCTATGGTGGCAACGCCATCGTCGGTGGCGGTTTGCCGATGGCGATCGGACTGGCGCTCGCCGACCGGATGCGGGGCGACGACATCGTCACGGCCTGCTTTTTCGGGGAAGGCGCCGTTGCCGAAGGCGAGTTTCACGAAAGCATGAATCTGGCTGCACTGTGGGGGCTGCCGGTGCTGTTCGTGTGCGAAAACAACCGTTACGCGATGGGAACGGCGCTGGCCCTTTCGGAATCCGAAACCGATATCCAGCGCAAGGCGGCGTGCTACCAGATTGCATCCGAGGCGGTCGACGGCATGGATGTGATCGCGGTCGAGGCGGCCACACGGCGGGCAGTGCACGTGGTGCGCGAAACCCGCAAGCCCCACTTCCTGGAATGCCGGACCTACCGGCTGCGCGCGCATTCGATGTTCGACGCTCAACTCTATCGTGACAAGGCCGAGGTTGAGGCCTGGCGACACAAGGAACCGATCGTGCGCTTTCAGGGCTGGCTGGAAGCCAATCACCTGGTTCACCCGGACGACCTGGCGTGCATCGAATCCGAGGTGGCAGCCGAGATTGCCGAGGCGGTTTCCTTCAGCGAGGCAGGCACATGGGAGCCGGTCGAGCAGCTCACCCGCTTCACTCACGCAGAAGCCGAAGGGTGAAATGTCGTGCCGCAACAGATGATCCAGCCCGCCACGACTGAAATCACCTACCGCGACGCGATGCGCGAGGCGATCCGCGATGCAATGCGCCGGGATGACCGCGTGTTCCTGATGGGCGAGGATGTCGGCCATTATGGCGGGTGCTACGGGGTGAGCAAGGGCCTGTTGGCGGAATTCGGGGCGGAACGGATCCGAGATACGCCGCTGTCGGAATCCGGCTTTACCGGTGCCGGCATTGGGGCGGCGATGGCCGGCATGCGTCCGATCGTTGAATTGATGACGGTGAATTTCAGCCTGCTCGCGCTCGATCAGATTCTCAATACCGCGGCCACGCTGCGTCACATGTCGGGAAATCAGTTCGGCGTACCGCTCGTCATTCGCATGGCGACCGGCGCCGGTCGCCAGCTTGCGGCCCAGCATTCGCACAGCCTCGAGGGCTGGTATGCCCACATTCCGGGAATCAAGGTGCTGGCGCCGGCGACCGTCGAGGATGCGCGCGGCATGTTGTGGACGGCTTTGCAGGATCCCGATCCGGTGCTGATCTTCGAAAACGTCATGCTCTACAACATGACCGGGACTGTGGCCGCGGACGCCGTTCCGGTTGATATCGCCAGGGCCGCCGTCCGCCGTGCCGGCCGCGATATTTCGCTCATCACCTATGGCGGCTCGCTGTGGAAGACGCTCGAAGCCGCTGCCGTCCTGGCCGGCGAGAATATCCATGCCGAGGTGATCGATCTGCGCAGCCTGAGGCCGCTCGACGACGCGACCATCATGGCGTCGATCGCCAGGACGCGCCGGGCGGTCATCGTCGACGAAGGCTGGCGTAGCGGCAGCCTGTCGGCGGAAATCGGCATGCGTATCGTCGAGCAGGCCTTCTGGGAACTGGATGCGCCGATCGGCCGCGTGTGCAGCGCGGAGGTGCCAATTCCCTACGCCCGGCATCTCGAGAATGCGGCGATCCCGCAGGTGCCCGGCATCGTCGCGACCGCCAAAGCCGTGCTTGGGCGAGCCTAGACCGTGGCCGAATTCCGCATGCCCTCCCTCGGCGCCGACATGGAAGCGGGCACGCTGGTTGAGTGGCTGGTCAAACCCGGCGACCGGGTCAAGCGCGGCGACATCGTTGCCGTCGTAGAGACCCAGAAAGGCGCGATCGAGATCGAAATCTTCGAGGCCGGCAAGATCGAGCAGATTCTCGTCGGGCTCAATACCAACGTGCCGGTCGGGACGCCGCTGGCGCGAATTCAGACCGAACGCGAGGAAGCCGCCGGCACCGTAGCAACCGCGCCATCGCCGGCGGCGCCCGTTGCCCTGTCCGCGGCTCCGCCTTCGATACTGGCGCCCGTTGCGCCACCATCGCCGCCCGCACCGCCGCCGGCCGCCGTAGCGCGTCGGCGCGTGTCACCGGCCGCGCGGCGGCTCGCCGGGGCGCAGGGGATCGATCTTTCGATCGTGACCGCAAGCGGTCCGGCGGGGGCGATCATTTATGCCGACGTCGAGCGCCGCCTCGGTGGGGCCGTCGCTGATGCGGAAAAGAAACGCGCACCCGGCCTCGATCTCGACGCCATGCGAACGGCGATTGCCGCCGCGATGGCACGATCAAAGCGAGAAATTCCGCATTACTATCTCGAGCACCAAGTCGACGTCACTGTCAGCGAGCAATGGCTGACGCAGAAGAACGCGGTGCGGCCGCCCGACGAGCGCCTGCTGATCGGCGCGCTGATGGTCAGATCGGTTGCCCTGGCCGCGCGCCGCTTCCCGGCCTTCAACGGCTTTTACCGAGACGGCAAATTCGAGCCGTCGCGCGCGGTGCATGTCGGCGTCGCGATCGCCATTCGCGGGGGCGGGCTGGCGGCGCCGGCCCTGCATGACGCCGATCAGATCCAGCTCGACGAGCTGATGACGCGGATGCGCGACCTCGTTCAACGAACCCGTGCCGGTCGCATTCGCAGTTCGGAGATATCCGATCCGACGATCACGGTGACGAGCCTGGGGGAACGCGGCGTCGAGACACTCTACGGCATCATCTACCCGCCGCAGGTGGCGATCTTGGGCTTCGGCAAGGTCGTGAGGCGGCCGTGGGTCATCGACGGCGCCATCGGACCGCGTTCGATCGTCACCATGACCTTGTCCGCCGACCATCGGGTCAGTGACGGACACGCCGGCGCGCTGTTCCTCGCCGAGATCGGCATGCTGCTGCAGGAGCCCGACAAGCTATGAATGACCTCGACATCCGCAAAGCGGTCAAGGAAGAGCTCAACAATATCGCCCCCGAAATCGATCTGGCGGCGATTGATCCGGCCGGCGATTTGCGCGAAGCCCTGGACATTGACTCCATGGATTTCCTGAACTTCATCTCCGCGATCCACCATCGCCTCGGCGTCGACATCCCCGAGCTCGACTATCCGAAGCTTGTCACGCTCGACGGGGCGGTTGCCTACATCGCGGCACGGCTCGGGTCGATCAGGAAGTAAAGGGTCATGGGACATCACCGAGGCTTCTATCGGTGTGCGGGTCGGGAACAAGGCCAAATCGGCACACTCAATCGGTCTGATTATCCGCGGGACAACCCAGTGGCGATCGATCAGTGCGGGCGTGTGTCCGCTTTGGTGCGCAATGGCGCATGGGAGCCTGCCGCCGGAGCGGGGCCCAAAGGCTGTTCCAATCGGTTTTGCCCGTGTAGGCTCTCCGTCCTGCGGGACCGGGCAAGGTGAGCCAACAATCACCGGCGGCCGGCAGATGAGGGAAACGAATGACCGAACTCCGATATCTTGCGCCGGCCACGCTCGACGAAGCCGTCAAGGCCTTTGCCTCCGCCGGCAGCGCCGGGCGCATCCTGGCCGGTGGCACCGATTTGCTGGTGCAGATGCGTTCCGGGGCCGTGAAGCCGGGCGTGATCGTCGACATCAAGAAGATCACCGAGATGACCGCGATCGAGCCAACCGCCGATGGCGGCTTTCGGATCGGCGCCGCCGTCCCGGGCGCGGTACTGGCGGAACATCCGCATTTCGGCAAGGCCTGGCCGGGCCTGCTGGAAGCCATCAACCTTATCGGCTCCACCCAGGTGCAGGGCCGCGCCTCGGCGGGCGGCAATCTGTGCAACGGATCGCCGGCCGGTGACAGCGTGCCCGCCCTGGTCGCCGCGGGCGCCATCGCCACGCTGCAGGGCCCCAACGGCCGCCGCGAGATGAAAGTGGAAGACGTGCCGGCCGGCCCGGGCCGCACCAATCTTCTGCCGGGCGAGATCCTGGTCAGCTTCACACTGCCGCCGCGCCCGAAGGGGTCGAGCGACGCTTACTTGCGCATGATTCCGCGCACCGAAATGGACATCGCCGTGGTCGGCGTCGGTGTCAATCTTACGCTCAAGGACGGTGTCTGCACCGCCGCGCGCGTCGGCCTCGGCGCGGTCGCGCCGACCGTGCTGCTGGTCGAGGCGGCCGCCAAGGCGCTGATCGGCAGCAAGCTCGACGATGCGGCGCTGAAGGCCGCCGCCAGCGCCTGTTCCGCCGCCTGCCGTCCGATCGACGACAAGCGCGGCACCATCGTTTACCGCACCAGAGTTGCCGGCGTGCTGTTGAAGCGCACGGCTTTGATCGCCGCCAGGCGCGCCGCAGGGAACTGAAAATCATGGCAAAGCTGCACGTATCCACCACCATCAACGGCGAGCCGGTGGAGTTTCTCTGCGAGCCGTCCGACACCATGCTCGACGCGCTGCGCGGGCCGCTCGGCCTCACCGGTTCGAAGGAAGGCTGCGCCTCCGGCGATTGCGGCGCCTGCAGCATCACGCTGGATGACCGGCTGGTCTGTTCCTGCCTGATGCTGGCGGTCGAGGCAGAGGGCCATGCGTTGCAAACCATCGAGGGCATGGCCCACGGCGACAAGTTGCATCCGCTGCAGCAGAAATTCCTGGAAATGGCGGCTCTGCAGTGCGGCATCTGCACGTCAGGCATGCTGGTCGCATCCGACGCGCTGCTGCGGAAGAATTCGAAGCCGAGCGAGGAGGAGGTGCGGTTCTGGCTGGCCGGCAATCTCTGCCGCTGTACCGGTTACGACAAGATCGTGCGGGCGGTGATGGAAACCGCCGATGAAATGCGGGAGGCTGCGCAATGAACGTCGTTACCAACAACAAGTGGATCGGTGAACGAACGATCCGGCCCGACGGCGCCGACAAGGTGACCGGCCGCGCGGCGTTCGCTGCCGACACCAACATGCCCGGTATGATCTGGGGCAAGGTGCTGCGCAGCCCGCATCCGCATGCCCGCATCAAGTCGATCGACACCTCGAAGGCCGAGGCGCTGCCCGGCGTCAAGGCGGTGGTGTCGGCGCGCGACGTCGTCGACTTCCCGGTCGACAAGTCGGTGATGCTCGGAATCCAGGACATGCGCTGGATGTGCCGCAACGTGATGGCGCGGGAAAAGGCGCTGTTCCCCGGCCACCCCATCGCGGCAGTGGCCGCCACCACGGAGGCGATCGCGGCCAAGGCCTGCGAGCTGATCGAGGTGGAATATGAAGTGCTGCCCTGGGTGATCGAGATCGACGACGCGATCGCGCCGGATGCGCCGATCCTGCACGATTTCATGAAGTTCGAGGGCAAGCCGTCCAACATCGGCGGCCGGCTCGAGGTCAAGAAGGGTGACGTCGCCGAAGGCTTTGCGCAAGCGGAAGTAATCGTCGAGCGCAGCTTCACCACCCGCCCGGTGCATCAGGGTTATATCGAACCGCATGCCTGCCTGGTCAGCGTCGGCGCCGACAACAAGACCACGATCTGGAGTTCGAGCCAGGGCCAGTTCATGGTGCGCGCGATGACGGCGTATCTCACCGGCATCCCGCAGAGCGACATCCGCGCCATCCCCGCCGAAATCGGCGGCGGGTTCGGCGGCAAGACCATCGTCTACCTCGAACCGCTGGCGACACTGCTGGCGAAAAAATCCGGCCGTCCGGTCAAGATGGTGATGACCCGCGAGGAAGTGATGCGGGCGACCGGGCCGACGTCAGGCTCGAAGAGCACCGTCAAGATCGGCGCGAAAAAGGACGGCACCATCGTCGCCGCGCAGGGCACCTTCTACCTGCAGGCCGGCGCATTGCCGGGCTCGCCGAACCGCGGCGCGGTCGGCTGCAGTTTCTCGCCTTACGATATCCCGCATGTGCTCGCGGTCGGCTTCGACGTGCTCTCCAACCGCTCCAAGGTTGCGGCCTACCGCGCCCCGGGGGCGCCGATCGGCGCCTATGCGGTGGAGTGCGTGCTCGACGAACTCGCCGAAGCGCTGAAAATGGATCCGCTCGACCTGCGGCTGAAGAACGCCGCAAGGCAGGGCACCAAGGCGGCGTTCGGCCCGGTGTTTCCGCGCATCGGCTACGTCGAGACGCTGCAGGCCGCGAAATCGCATCCGCATTATTCCGCGCCGCTCGGCAAGCTGCAGGGCAGGGGCGTCGCTTCCGGCTTCTGGTTCAATGCCGGCGGCGAATCCTCCGCCCAGGTCAACATCACCGAGGACGGCAATGTGGTCGTCACCACGGGCCATCCCGATGTCGGCGGCTCGCGCGCCGCGATCGCCAACATCTGCGCCGAGCTGCTTGGCATCGACTACAAGCGGGTGTCCGTGCTGATCGGCGACACCGCCACCATCGGCTTCTCCAATCTCACCGGCGGCAGCCGCGTGCTGTTCGCTTCCGCGATCGTGGTGACGCAGTCGACCGACAAGATCATCGCTACGCTGAAGGAGCGTGCGGCAAAAATCTGGGACATCGATCCCGAAGCGGTGAAATGGGAGAACGGCGCGGCGCATCCGGCCAGCCCCAACGCCGGCCAGTTCGAACCGCTGACGCTGGCCGAACTCGCCGCCAAGGCGCCGTCGATGGGCGGACCGATCGGCGCCGGCGTTCAACTCAACACCGAGGGCGCCGAAGGCGGCTTCGGCACGCATATCTGCGACGTCGAGGTCGATCCCGAGCTCGGCATCGTCCGGGTGATCCGCTACACCGCCGTGCAAGACGTCGGCCGCGCCATTCATCCCGGCTATGTCGAAGGCCAGATCCAGGGCGGCGTCGCGCAGGGCATCGGCTGGGCGCTCAACGAAGAGTACATCTACAACAAGAGCGGCAAGGTCGATAATCCCGGTTTCCTCGACTACCGCATGCCGGTTTGTTCGGACCTGCCGATGCTCGACACCGTGATGGTCGAAGTGCCAAACCCGAAACATCCGCAAGGCGTCAAGGGCGTCGGCGAAGTGCCGCTGGTCCCCGTCATGGCCGCCGTCGCCAACGCTATCCACAACGCCCTCGGCAAGCGCTTCTACAGTCTGCCGATGTCGCCGCCGGTGGTGCTGGAGGTGATCGAAGGTCCCGAGACGCGTCAAGCAGCGGAGTGATGTGGACGCCCATAGACCGTCATCACCCGTGAACGGGAAAGCGGGTGTCCTGGAGAGCGCGGCTATTTGGCCATTCGCCAGGTGAACAGCACCGCGGCCGCCCCGAGCGCTGCCGCGATCACCGCCATCAGCAGTCCGCTGCCCAGCGCCAACAGCACCGCGATGTGAAAGCCGATGAAGGCGCCGGCAATTCCTACCAGCGCACTGGTAATGATGCCGCGGCTGGATCCGGAGAACTGTCGGGCCAGCCAGGATGGCCCGGCGAGTCGGTCGAACATCAGGCCGGCGGCAATGCCGATGAGAAGGATGACGATGAACGTGATGGCGGGGTCGCGCATGCGGGTCGCCTCGATGGTTGGACAGGGTCCAGGCCGATGCTGGATTGCCCTGGAATTCGGCGTCGGACTGCAGGAAAGTGCGCCTTTACCTCGGAGAAGTCGATGGAATTTCGTTTCGCCTAGCCTTTAAGCGCCTGACGCTGCTTGCTCAGCGAGCCGCGGCGGCTGATTTTCGCCCTTGCGATGCGGACCGCGTCCGCCCTGGCCGATTGTTTCTTTTTCGACTTCTGCTTCGTCACCAGCGTGAGGGCCTGCGATTGCATCGGCGTGATCGAACCGTGTGCGACGGGCTGAACGCTCATGGGGCCGGTCGATGATGGATTCGGTCGGGGCATGATGGATAACGCCTTGCGAACGAATTGGTTCAACCCGTCAGGCAAGGTTTCTGAAGAATGCCCGTCGGGTACGAAGTCCCGGGGCCTCACCGCGTCATCGCTCGAACGGCAGTGTCGCCTGGTCCTCGGACCAGTCGATGACCTCGAAAAACATCCCGCGCTTGAGCATCTCGGTCGAGGTCGGCCGCGTGCTTCTTCCAGTCGGGGGTTTCGCGTACGCGAAATCGGCGTTCCTCGCCCAGACCGGCGAGCGCATCGTCCGATGCCAGCGCGCCGCGCACGCTCTCGTACATCACGATGAGGCTGGCGTTATTGAACGCTTGGTAGTCCATGGGGTCCCACCCTGCAAAAGGATGCCCATTGCTCGGGCGGCGGCTGGTGCCCCGCGGCCAGACGGGCGGCGTAAAAGGTGCGCCCAATGGGTTAATCGAGCGTTGGTGAATTAGGGTTAAGGACAATTGGAACCCGGCCGGGCCACCTCGCCGGCAGTACCTATGATAGTGAGGTTTCATCAAGTGCTTCGAAGCGGACTCCGGGTTCGCGACAGGGAAACGCGCCCAGAAAGACCGAGGCCCGGTTGTCATTCGATCAGAACCGAAAGGCTGAAGCGGGGGGATTATCGTGGGTTCGAACAGGATTAGAACAGTATTGGGCCTGGGGGCATTGGCGGCCTTCGGCGCGGCCGAGCTCGCCGTCATCTATGCCGTCGCCGGCGCGATCATGGAGCTGACATTAGGCGTCGACGTACCGCTGATCGGGCTGGTGGATTCGAGCGACGATGTGGCGACGGGATGCACGTGAGGCGGGTGTCTTCGACACACGCAACGGCCTTCCCGCTACCCGATCTTCCCCATCGCATACGGCTTCAGCATCGCGTACATCACGCTGTGCGTCGGGGTCGGCACGCCCAGTTGCTTGCCCAGCTCCGCGACCTTGCCGCCGAGCCAGGGCAGCTCCAGCCGGTTGCCGCGCTCGAGGTCGAGCGCCATCGAGGCGCGCATGGTGGGCGGCGCTTGGCGGTTGAATTCCAGGATTTTCGCGAGCGCATCGGCCGGCAGCGCGATGCCCTTGGCACGGGCGACGTCGATTACTTCCTGGTGGGCGGCGATGAAGACGGGGCGGATGTCGGGGTCGTCGCGCAACTGGCCGATCGGCTGGCGCGCCAGCGCGGTGATGCTGGCGTTGGCGGCGAGCAGCACGAACTTCATCCAGAGGTCGGTCAGGATCTGGTCGCTCAAGGTGGATTCGAAGCCGGCCTTCTGGCACAGCGCGAGAAAATCCTCGGCGCGCCGGCTGCGGCTGCCGTCGAGTTCGCCAAAAATCATCCGCATGAAGGTGCCGACCTGGGTGATCGTGCCGGGCGCGGTAATCGAGGCCGATATCTGCGCCACGCCGCCCATCACCGCGCTCTCGCCCAATATCGGAATCAGCCGCTCATGCGCGTCGATGCCGTTCTGCAGCGGGATCACGGCGGTGCCGGGACCGACCAGCGGCTTGATGCGTTCGCCCGCGCTTTCGACGTCCCACAGCTTGACGCAGAACAGCACGATATCGACGGTGCCGATCGCGGCGGGATCATCGGTCGCCCGGGTCGGCACCAGATGGCTGTCGCCGCGGGGGCTGTGGACTTTCAGTCCGGCGCCCTGCATGGCGGCGAGATGGGCGCCGCGCGCGATGAAGGTGACATCGGCTCCCGCCTGCGCCAGTGCCGCGCCAAATCCGCCGCCGACGCCGCCGGCGCCCACTACCGCGATCCGCATGTTCTTTCTCCCTGATCGATTGTTTTCTCTGCCCGCAGTTCACCGCGACGGAGGACAAGACTGGAACGATGTGTGATATCTCCGATTACCCAGCCATCGCAAATTTTTCCGGAAGTGGCGAATGAACAAGTTCCTGAAATACGCCGCAGCCCTGTTGGTCCTGCTCACCGCGAGCGAGGCGTTTGCGCGCGGCGGAGCGGCCGCCAGCATTATGAGTTCGCCCGGCTATCAGCGGCGCCTGCAGGAATCCCGGGGCTATGTCCCGAACCAGTCGGGGTCGGTTCTCCCGACACGGCCCGCGCGCGTCCATCCCCCGAAAAAGCGTCACCGCCATTGATGCCCGCAAGCCCGGGCCGGTAAGGTTGACGGGTTAGCTTAACCGGCGACTTCGATTGCAGGGCGGCCGACGCGGGCTATTCTGTGAGGTGCTGGAGACCTTCCATCCGGCCTGCTTTTCGGAAAACCATATGCTCGCTGAAAGCCGGGAGCGATTTCGAATACTGGGCCTCAGCCCGAAACCGGCCTGGGCCGAGGTCTGGCACCTCTGGAACGTGATCGTCCCCCGGCGGTCGATCACCGGGAAACTGCTGACCGGCCGGGTCTGGCGCCGCCATGATGGCCGACGCTGGATCTACAAGAGATTCACCGGCCACGAGAGCTGAAGCGACAGCGCGGTGAAAAACCCCCAATTTCCCTGAGTTCTCTCCATTCGCCGGTTCGCCCAGACGCTTCAGGACGTCCAGCCAAAAGACGATTGTCAGGCCTGACTGGAAGCCGCGATCCGGTAGGCTGCCGCGTCGCGTTCCAGTTTTGAAATATTCTCGAACAGTCGCCGCGTGGTGAGCTGCAGAAAATAGAAACCGAACTGCGGGTTCTGATAGCAAAGCTGCTTCACCTGCTCATATGTGACATGCAGCATTTCTCCGTCCTCGACGCATTCAAGCGTCTGCGTACGCAATTGGTCGGGCGCCAACAACCCAAGTTCGCCGACGATATGTCCCAACAACATATCCTTCCCCAATTCGGCCAGACGAAACCGGCCGGAAACCACGAAGTACATGGCGTCGGCAGCGTCGCCCTTGCGAAAGACTACGTCGCCACGCTTGAACCGGCGCATCGACGTGAACGGCTTGAGCCAGTCCATGTTGAGATTACCTTGCGTGGCATCGCGCACGTCTCTTGTCAGCCGCAGCATCTGGCGAAGCCGCAAGCCATTCAACGGCAGCAAAATGAGGTGCAGAACCAGCACCGGATGCAGGTTGGCGAGATACGCGTAGGTGATGAAAACGCAGTTGCTCAAAATGCCCACTAGGCGAAGCGGAACCATCGTCTTCATGTAGAAAGTCAGAAAGACGAGGAGGGCCGCAACATATCCGGCCATTTCCGTGGTGCTCATGACGCTCCCTCCTCGCGGTCGGCGCCAGATTCACCCCAGCACCATTTTCAAGTCCAGTTCAGCTTCGCCAGTCGTGCAATGTTCGTATCACGTTTCGTCCAAGCCTTTGGCTGTCGACGGCGTCCGAAACCACGGTTCCCCTCACAGTTCTCTCGCATTCGAGAACGCGAACGAGCTCACCCTTCGCGTGTTCTCATCGAGGATCAGCGTCCGGGTGATCGGCGGTTCGGCGCGCTGGCTGCAGTTTTCGCGTTCGCAGAGCCGGCAGTTGACGCCGATCGGGGTGCCCTCGGCTTTTTCGAGGTCTATCCCGGTGGCGTAGACGAGTTTGGTCGCGTGGCGGATTTCGCAGCCTAGGCCGATCGCAAAGCGCGGCTGCGGCTGCGGATGGGGCGCCACCGGCCGGCGCACCATCTGCGCGATCGAGAAGTAGCGCGTGCCGTCGGGCAGTTCGATCACCTGCTTGAGCAGCCGGTCCGGCGTATCGAAAGTCGAGTGCACGTTCCACAGCGGGCAGGTGCCGCCGAATTTTGAGAACGGAAACGTGCCGGAGGAGAACCGTTTCGACACGTTGCCGGCATTGTCGACCCGCAACAGGAAAAACGGCACGCCGCGCGCATTGGGCCGCTGCAGCGTTGTCAGGCGATGGCAGACCTGCTCAAAACCGGCGTTGAAGCGTTGCGCCAGCACGTGGACGTCGTAGCTCAACGCCTCCGCGGCACCGTGAAAGGCCTGATAGGGCATCATCACGGCCGCTGCGAAATAATTGGCCAGCGTGATGCGATACAGCCGTCGCGGCGTATCGTCGAGCGGCCCCGCGCGGTTGACGATGGCATCGAAACTGCCGCTGCATTCGGTCAGACCGATCTGGAACGCGAGCTGGAAGGCGCGGCCGGGGCTGTCCACCAGTTCGGAGATCAGCAGTTGCCGGCGATGCCGGTCGAAGCGCCGCAGGGTCTCGCGCATGACGTCGACCGGCATGATGCGGGTGACGACCGAATGCTTTTCGCGCAGGCGCGCTGCCAGTGCCGCGAACAGCTCTTCCGCGGGCACGTTCAGCTCGTCGCGCAGGGTTTCGGCAGCGTGTTCCAGTTCGGGGAAATAGTTGCGGTTGGCCTCTATCAGGTCGCGGATGCGCTCGATCGGATTGGCCTCGTAACGGGTGCCCTCGTCGCGGTCGGCCATTTGCGCCGCCACCATGGTCTCGCCGCGCCGGGCTTCGGTATAGGCGGCATAGAGGCGCTGCAGGGAATGGGTCACACCGGGGCACAATTCGGCGAGGTCGCGCAGTTCCTGCTTCGGCAGATCGATCTGCCGGAACAGGGGATCGGAGAAGATCTCGTTCAGTTCGGCGAAGAAGCGGTCCTCGTCGGCGGTGGCGAGGTCGCGCAGATCGAGATCATAGGTCTCCGCCAGCCGCAGCAGCAGCTGCGCCGTCACCGGCCGCTGGTTGCGCTCGATCAGGTTGATATAGCTCGGCGAAATCTCCAGCCCCTCGGCCATCTGGGTCTGCGACAGCCCCAATTGCTGGCGGATTCGCCGGAACCGGGGCCCGACGAACAGCTTTTTTGCGGAATTGCCGGCCATGGCTGCGTCCTGTTTGTGACAAACTTGACAACATGACATCTATGACAAGTACGTATGTTACATGACATCACCAATAAATGACAAGGTATCTATACGAATTCGGAAGTTTGGCGTTTAGCTCTCGGCACGTTTCGCAATGCACTGTCAAGAATGTCTAGTGACGAATTGTCGCCGAAAGGATCATGCACATGAACTACCAGCCACGAGGGATCAGTGACCAGGCTCTCCAGGGACCGGCTTCCTATCTGAGCGAGCTTGGCGCTGCCGAGGCGCTGCTCAAGACCCAGCCGACCTGGAACGGCGTCACCGCCGAAGCCGTGGCGCGTATGCGTCTGCAGAACCGCTTCAAGACCGGCCTGGACATCGCCCGATACACCGCCGCGCTGATGCGCAGCGATATGGCGGCCTATGACGCCGATCCCACCAAGTACACCCAGTCACTCGGTTGCTGGCACGGTTTCATCGCGCAGCAGAAGCTGATTTCGGTCAAGAAGCATTTCGGCAAGACCGATCGCCGCTACCTGTATCTGTCCGGCTGGATGATCGCCGCACTTCGCTCCGAATTCGGACCGCTTCCCGATCAGTCGATGCATGAGAAGACCTCGGTGCCGGCGCTGATCGAGGAACTCTACACCTTCCTCCGTCAGGCGGACTCCCGTGAACTCAACGATACCTTCCGCGCCATCGACGCCGCTCGCAAGGCTGGCGACAAGGCAACGGAAAAGGCATTGATCGAAAAGGTCGACAACTTCCAGACCCATGTCGTGCCCGTCATCGCGGACATCGACGCCGGTTTTGGCAATGCGGAGGCGACCTATCTGCTTGCCAAGAAGATGATCGAAGCAGGTGCGTGCGCCCTGCAGATCGAAAATCAGGTTTCCGACGAGAAGCAGTGCGGCCACCAGGATGGCAAGGTTACCGTGCCGCACGAGGTGTTCCTGGCGAAGATCCGGGCGTGCCGCCATGCCTTCCTCGAACTGGGCGTCGAAGACGGCATCGTCGTGACCCGCACCGACTCGCTGGGTGCCGGTCTCACGCAGCAAATCGCCGTGAGCCACAAGCCCGGCGACCTCGGCGATCAGTACAACAGTTTCCTGGATTGCGAGGAAGTGACGGCCGACAATGCCAGGAATGGCGATGTCATCATCAACCGCAATGGCAAGATGCTGCGTCCGAAGCGGCTGGCCAGCAACCTCTACCAGTTCCGCGCCGGCACCGGCGAAGATCGCTGCGTACTCGACAGCATCACCTCGCTGCAGAACGGCGCCGACCTGTTGTGGATCGAAACCGAGAAGCCGCATATCGAGCAGATCGCCAAGATGGTCGACCGCATTCGCGAGGTCGTTCCGAACGCGAAACTGGCCTACAACAACTCGCCCTCGTTCAACTGGACGCTCAACTTCCGTTGGCAGGTCTACGACGCGATGAAGGAAGCCGGCAAGGATGTCCGCAAGTACAATCGGGCCGAACTGATGAAGCCGGAATACGACGATACGCCGCTCGGCCTCGAAGCCGACGAGCGCATCCGCACCTTCCAGGCGGATTCGGCCAAGCGTGCCGGCATCTTCCACCATCTGATCACGTTGCCGACCTATCACACGGCAGCTCTGTCGACCGACAATCTCGCGAGGGAGTATTTTGGCGAGCAGGGCATGCTGGGCTACGTGAAGAACGTTCAGCGCCAGGAGATCCGTCAGGGTATCGCCTGCGCGAAGCATCAGAACATGGCCGGCTCCGATATCGGCGACGATCACAAGGAGTATTTCGCCGGTGAAGCCGCCTTGAAGGCGGGCGGTGCCCACAACACGATGAACCAGTTCGGCTAACGGCAACAGCAGGAGACGATCATGACCAAAGGCAGCAATTTCTGGGTGATTGGCGGCGAGTTCGGTTCGATGAACTTCCACAAGCTCGTGGAAGGCTCGGCCCAGGTGCAGGGTCCGTTCAAGACCCGTGGGGAAGCCGAGGATGCCTGGCGCGTCGTCTCGGAAGAGAACCGGCACAAGGCCGGCGTGCGCTTCTCCATCGTGGAAGAGCCCGCCCGCGTCTCGGCGTGAGGCCTGTTGCCAGGTAACTAGAAGAAGACGTCCAGGGACGAGAGCGGCCCCTTCGGTAACCCCGGATGGGGCCGCTCGCGGTTTTGGCTTTCGCTGTCTGCGCTTGCGGGTGAGGCAAGAAAGAGCCGGAGACCTAAACCCTTGGGAATAAACAGCCTTTGCGCCAAACGTGGTTACTGATAGGTTAACGCCACGGTTACCCCTCAGGCAAAGGCGATCAAGCGGATGTCAGACGCGCAGAATACCGGGAGCCAGGCGGTCAGCACCACGCGTCCCGTCCGGCTGCGCGATGCCTTGCGGCAGGCGCGGATCGAGGCCGCCGACCGCACCGGG
This sequence comes from Bradyrhizobium sp., assembly GCF_030697065.1. Taxonomy (GTDB): domain Bacteria; phylum Pseudomonadota; class Alphaproteobacteria; order Rhizobiales; family Xanthobacteraceae; genus Bradyrhizobium. Next base: position 29,592 of record NZ_JAUYQU010000092.1, on the reverse strand, counting down.
GTCGTGGTCGATCTGCGCGATGCCGAAGTGGCGCGGCTCGAAATTCTCAACGACGCGCTGGAGCCGCTGTTCGCGCAAATCCCGGAAAAGATCGACCTGTTCGACCGCGGCATCAGCCAGGGCGACACGCCGCGGCTGTGGATCGACGTCGTCGCCCATGTGCTGATGGGGCGCGACAAGCGCATCTACCGCTTCGTGCAGGACACCCGCTTCGGCCGCATCGTCATCGCCGAGTCGCATGACGTCGCCGCCATCGTCGACGCCGTCACCGATTACGTCGCCCGCCGCATGATCGAGCGCGAGCATGCGCTGGTCGCCACGCCCGCGCCGGAGCCGGTGGTCGTCGAGCCAAAGCGCCGCAGCGGTTTCTGGACCTTCGTGCTGGGCTTCCTCGCCGGCGCCATCGCGCTGTTCGGCCTCGCTTTGTTCGCGACCTTGCGGAATCTCTAGAGCAGCCGGGCCTGCCTGATCTGGCGGACGCGCAGCACATCGTCGATCCCCCGCACGGTCTGTTCGCACCGCCACGCCTCGCCCTCGCGCGCGATCGAAAACAGATTATAGGCTGCCGCCGGATAGCGGCCATGGGCGACGGCGGAGGCCGAGGGCACGCCGATCACCGGGATTTTTGCCCGCGGCCCGTCGATCCAGATGGTGGAATGAACGTGATCGTGCCCGTGCAGGACCAGCTCTACGCCATGCCGTTGCAACAGCGCGATGAGCTCAGCCGAATCGGTCAGCCGCTTGTAGCTGGAATTTGACTGCAGCGGATGATGGATCAGCAGCACGCGAAACGCCTGCTCGGCGGCGAGCGCAGCCAGCATGCGCTCCAGCGCGTCCAGTTGGCGGCGCCCGAGCCATCCGGTCGCCATCAGGGGCGGCGTCGGGACCGCCGACGATGCGCTGATCAGCGCCAGCGGGCCGCGCCGGCGCAACTGTGGAAAGGCGACGTCGCCGTCCGGCGCCGCGTCGCCGCGCAGGTAATCCCCCCAGGCCTCGGCAAAGCGATGCTGCGTGGCGCGAACATAGGCGTCGTGATTGCCGGGAATCACCGTGACGCGCTCCGCGGGACCGACGCTTTCCAGCCAGGCCCGCGACGGCGCAAACTCCGCATCCAGCGCCAGATTGACGAGGTCGCCGGTCACCGCGATCTGGTCCGGCGCCTGCGCCTGCAAGTCCGACACCAGCGCGTCGAGCACCTCGCGCCGATGGACCTTGTGGCGGTTGCGGGTCCAGTTGAGGTAGCCGAGCGCGCGCTTGCCCAGGAGATCGCGCAACCCTGCCGCCGGCATCGGCGGCAGATGCGGATCGGACAGATGCGCCAGCGTGAAGGCCGTCATCACCCGCGTCCGCTTCGGTTGCCTGCGGGACGGAGCCGTCGCGCGATCATCTCGTGATACTCTCTGGAAATCCCGTTCAAAGTATTGGCAAGCCGGCTGGCGCGGCGCAAGGATCAAACGCGATGTCAGGATATGGGCTCGATGGCGACGGACCTGCAGAAGCTGCGAATCACGCTTGAGCCGGCGCTGCGGCGGGTTTTCCATCTCTATTGGAGATTCGCCCGCGGCATGACGCTCGGGGTCCGCGCCGTCGTGCTGGACGGCGATGACAGGGTGTTTCTGGTCAGGCACAGCTACGTCTCCGGCTGGCATCTGCCCGGCGGCGGCGTCGAGGTCGGTGAAACCTTTCGCGATGCGCTGCGCCGCGAACTGGCGGAGGAGGGGCGGATCGAGCTCGATGGCGAGCCGCCGCTGCACGGCCTGTTCCTGAACAGCCATGTCTCCGGCCGGGACCACGTCGCGGTCTACGTAGTCAGGCAATTCAGCCAGGACCGGCTGCCCGAGGCCAACCATGAGATCGTCGATTGCGGCTTTTTCGATGCCGCGGCCTTGCCGGAGGCGACCACCCCGGGCACCCGCCTGCGGATCGCGGAAGTGCTCGAGGGCAGGGAGCCGATCGCGACGTGGCGTTAGCGCTCCGCAACCAGTAAAAGTGCGAACGACCTCATAACAAACCTGATTCGGCTGACGGCCCTTCGATGATCACACCGACGATGCGGATTGCGGTTCTGGTGCCGTGCTTCAACGAGGAGGCCGCGGTCGCGACCGTGATCTCGGATTTTCGCAAGGCGCTGCCGCAGGCCCAAATCTTCGTCTACGACAACAATTCGTCGGACCGCACCGTCGCGGTGGCGCGCGAGGCGGGCGCCGAGGTGCGCAGCGAACGCCGCCAGGGCAAGGGCCATGTTGTGCGGCGGATGTTCGCCGATGTCGACGCCGACATCTACGTGCTGGTCGACGGCGATGCGACCTATGATGCCGCCAGCGCGCCGCGGATGATCGGGATGCTGCTGTCGGATCATCTCGACATGGTGGTGGGGTTTCGCGTCGACCAGACCGTGGCGGCCTACCGGCCCGGTCACCGCACCGGCAACCGGATGCTGACGGGATTTCTCTCCACGGTGTTCGGCCAGGCCTTCAAGGATATTCTTTCCGGCTATCGCGTGTTCTCGCGGCGCTTCGTCAAATCCTTCCCGGTGCTGTCGGACGGCTTCGAAATCGAGACCGAGCTCAGCGTCCATGCGCTCGAACTGGCGCTGCCGGTCGCCGAGATCGAGACGCCCTATTTCGCCCGGCCGGAAGGCTCGTTCAGCAAGCTCAATACCTGGCGCGACGGATTTCGCATCCTCGGCACCATCCTCAAACTCTACCGTTCGGAAAAGCCGCTGCGCTTTTTCACCGCCATCGGGATCTTCCTGACGCTGGTCTCGGTCGGCCTCGCGATTCCCGTCATCGTCACCTATCTCGAGCAAGGTATCGTCCCGCGGCTGCCGACGGCGGTCCTGTCGATGGGCATGATGATCCTGGCAGTGCTGTCGGTATCCTCGGGGCTGGTGCTCGATACGGTGACGCGCGGACGGCGCGAGATGAAGCTCCTGGCCTATCTGTCCCAGGCTCCCGTTATCAGGAACTGATCCGGCCGGATATTAACGCGGGATGGGCGATGGACCGCGCGTCCGCCAGATGCTATCCCGCGCCCCAGCATGAGCGACCTCTCACTGACGATACTGGCCGAGACCCCCAGCGACGCGCTGCCGATCGAACGCCTGCACCAGCGCACCTTCGGGCCCGGCCGCTTCGCGCTGAGCGCCTACCGGCTGCGCGAGCATGTCGATCATTTGCTCGATCTGTCCTTCACCGCCCGGATCGGTACGCTGCTGGTCGGTTCGGTGCGGCAACTGCCGATCTGCATCGACGATACCAGGGCATTGCTGCTGGGTCCGCTGACGGTCGAGCCGCCGTTTCGCAGCCGCGGCGTCGGAAGCGCGCTGCTGGACCGCGCGCTGAAGGACGCCAGGACCAAAGGACATCGCCTCGTGCTGCTGGTCGGCGACGAGGCCTATTACAGTCGCGTCGGCTTCAAGCCGGTTCCGAAGGGGCGGGCGGTCATGCCCGGACCGGTGGATTACAGCCGTCTTCTGGTGGCCGAACTCGTCGAGGGCGCGTTCACCGATGTCTCCGGCGCGATCCGCCCGGACTGGAGCCTGGCGACGTAGTGCCACGATGCCTCGAGGCGCGCGCCGGGCAGCTCAAGGGCGCTGCCGGACGCGCTCCTCACCATGAGGGAGCGGGGCGGTTCGAGGAGCGAGGTCACCGCCGCGCAAATGTAACTAGAACTTCAGGTTCGCAAATGCCCGCACGCCGATGCCCGGCAGCAGGACCTCATCCTTGTTGTAGGACACCGAATTGCGGATGTTCTCGTTCAGCAGATTGTTGCCGACGAGGCCCACCATCATTTCGCGCGCGCCGAACCAGCTGGGATCCAGCCTGGTCTTGTAGCTGATTTCCGCCTTCAGCAGGTTATAGCCCGCGGTCGGCGTTTCGCCGACCACGGCGATATGGTTCTGCGCGAAGGCATGCAGATAGTTGATCCGCGCCAGCCAGTTCGCATCGCGCCAGAACAGGCCCGTGCCGGCGCGGACCGGCGGAATCCTGGGAACGTTGGTGCCGTCGGAGAAAGTGGCACGGACGACGTCGAACTGGCTTTCGACGCCCCAGATGCCGCCGTGGAATTGGCCGACATCGAGCTGGCTCTGGAATTCGACGCCGCGGAAGGTGGCGTCGCGCTGTGAGTAGATCGCCTGATTGAGCTCGAGCGGAGAAGCCGGATCGGCCGGATCGACGCAGGCGACGTCTTCACAGGTGTTGCCGGTCAGGCGCCGGTAGATGAAGCCGTTGAACTTCGTGTAGAAGGCGGTCGCTTCGAACCGCAACGGCCCAGTCGCCCGCCGCAATCCGATCTCGATCGACTTGGCGGTTTCAATCCCGAGGTTGGGATTGCCGATGTCGAACGTGACGGTGGCTTCGTGCGGGCCGCGTGAAAAAAGCTCGGCCGGCTTGGGCGCGCGCTCGACATACTGGCCGGTGATGCTGGCGACCAGACCCCATGGCAGATCCTGGATCAGGCCGACGCTGGCGCTTTTCGGCGTAAAGTGCAGGTTGCGCGGGGTTGCGGCTCCGATGCCGGCGGGGTCGACGTTGAGGTCGAACACCTCGGATGCGAAGTCCGGCGTCGTGCCGGAGAGATTGACGCGTTCGATCCGCCCGGCGATTTGCGCCTTGGTGACTTCGCTGAATTTGAACTCGTTGAAGACATAGCCGGCGACCCGGTTGTTGCTGTTCGGATTGAACAGTCCATTGAGCGGACTGGTCGGATCGTCGGGACTCGACGCGGTCAGTTCCTGATGTCCGGCCTGCAGGCCGAAGGCGGTCGTTACCGAGGCGAAGCGCGCGTTGAACGGCATCAGCTGCACTTCGACGCGGCCTTCCTGGTCCTTGCTGGTGAAGCTTTGCCGTACGCCGAGCGAGGTCGGATCGGCGAGATCCGCCAGCGCGATCTCGCTGTGCTTGTAGTCGGTCGCGCCAGCCCAGAAGCGGATGGCCTCGATCGCCGCCGAGTCCGGCCGATACTCGCCCTTGGCGGTGAGCTTGGTCTGACGCGCGTCGATTCGGGCCTGATGATCGGAAGCTTCGATGCCCGGAATACGATAAAGCGAGTCGTTCTGCGTGATGGCAGCACCAATGAAGCCGCCGTCGAAGATAAAGGAGCCGCCGATCGAGGCGCCGGCCGCCTGCGCGGCCGAGTTGGGCTGACGGCCGTTGAACGGCGCGGCCGGCTCGAACAGATAAGGCTGGCTGGGGACGTTGTAGTCGCCGCTCCTGCGGCCATAGGCATCGGCGTGAATGGCGAAATTGCCGCCGCCGGCATCGAGCAGGATGCCGCCTTCGGTGCCGCGATCGACCGAACTGACGGCTGTTCGCGTCTCGACGGTCATGCAGGGTCCCGACTGCATGTTTGCGAGCGGCGCCTTGGTCGGCAGCCCATAGGTCCGGAACGGCGTTGCCGCGCAGGAGGGCAGGGCATCGGGAATTCGATTGTTGGTGGCGCTGACGATGCCGCCGATCGAGGTCGACCCGTAACGCAATGCCGCCGGTCCCCGGATCACTTCAATCTGGTTGGTCGCCAGCGGATCGATCGGCACGAAATGATCCTCGCCGAGGTCGGAAACGCCGCCGCCGCCGATACCGTTCTCGACGATGCCGACGCGGTTGACGTCGAGCCCCCGGATAATCGGCCGCGTTGCAGCGCCGGGCGCAAAGCTGGAACTGGTGATGCCGGGCTTCGAGAACAGGAGATCGCCGAGCGTGGTGCCGTCCGAGCGTCGGATTTCCTCGTTCGGTATCACGGTGACGGTTGCGAACTGGTCCGTCACGATCGGCAGCACGCCCTGCTGGGGCGCCGCGACCGGGCTGGGCTGCGGTGCAGCGGGTTCACGATTGCGCCCGGGAGCGGCGCGGGACACGCGCACCGGCGCGCGCGCAGGCCTGACGCTTCGCCGCACGATCGGGCTTGGCGCGGTCACGGTGATTTCCGGCAGCTGCGTGGCGGGCGGTGCGGCATCCTGAGCCGCGGCGCCGCTGCCCATCGCGCATAGCAGCAGCCAACTCGCTCCACCCAGGTGGAATGCTCGCCTTGTTGGGAATGTCATTGTCCTGATCCTGATAGAGCCGCCATACGGATTCGTACCCGTGACGAATTCGGACAGCGCCTGCCGTCGATGTGCGACGGACCGATTTAGAATTATCCCGGCAGGATCGCTCGCGATCGGCGCGGCGATCCCTGCAGGGAGCATCAAGTCATCGATGTCAGGTGGCGGGAGGAGCGCGAGGCCGGAAGGCCAGGCCGACCGGGTTCAGATCAGCAAACGCGGCATCGGTGACGCGATAAGGAAACACGTCGGCTTGCGGCAGCAGCAAACCGGGCGGCGTTGCTGATAGCCCCGTGCCCGCCAGAGCGATGATGGCGCAGATGGCGCAATCTTCGCCCGGGTGATGGCCGGAATCGTGGTGAGACTCCGTCGGATGGTTGGCGTCCGGCGAGGCGGTGGAGGCGGAAAAGTCGGATTGCGTCGTAACCGCGTGACTTTCCGGCGTCGCCGCCTGCGCGTCGCCGGCGTGAAAATGCCCGAACGACAGCCCAAACTGCAGCGCCAGCGCCAGTAGCGCCAGCCGCGCCCCGTTCTTGAGATTTGCGCGAACCCACTTCATGCCGATCAGCGCCCCACATCGAAGACCGGGGCATCCCCCCGGGCTGTCCAATGTTATAATATAACATCAGGGGCGACCGGATGGGTCAACGTCGGTTCGCAGGCGTCCCGGCACAATCCCCGACGGGTGTGTGATTTGGGCAACGGTGCTAACCGCAACAGATCCAAACCCGCCTGCCCGGCAGCTTCTGGTTCTCTAATTGACACCGTCGCCATCTTTTGATGTTATGTTATAACATAACATATTTGGCGGACCCGACGATGCCCACACTTCCCCGATTGGGCTTCCCCAAACTCAACAGGCTCTTTGATCTCGATGCGCAAACTCCCCGTCACGGTCTTGTCCGGCTTCCTCGGGGCTGGGAAGACAACTTTACTGAACCATGTACTGAACAACCGTCAGGGCCTGAAGGTGGCGGTGATTGTGAACGACATGAGCGAGGTCAACATCGACGCCGACCTCGTCCGCGATGGCGGTGCGAACCTGTCGCGGACTGACGAAAAACTGGTCGAAATGACCAATGGATGCATTTGTTGCACGCTGCGCGACGATCTGCTCAGGGAAATCCGGGCTCTCGCCGAGAGCGACCGGTTCGATTACCTCCTGATCGAATCGACCGGCATTTCGGAGCCGCTTCCGGTCGCCGCGACGTTCGATTTCCGCAGCCAAGAAGGCGAGAGTCTTTCCGACGTCGCGGTGCTCGACACCATGGTGACGGTGGTAGATGCCGTGAACCTGCTGCGGGATTACTCCTCGACCGATTTCATCAGGGATCGCGGCGAATCGCTCGGTACCGACGACAAGCGCACGATGGTGGATCTCTTGGTCGAGCAGATCGAGTTCGCTGACGTGGTCGTGCTCAACAAGATCGACGATGCTTCCGCTGACCAGTTGCAGGCCGCCCGCAAGATCATCCGCGCGCTGAATCCCGGCGCCGATATCGTCGAGACCAGTTTCTGCAACGCGCCCTTCGACCGGATTCTCAACACCGGTCGTTTCGATTTCGAGCGGGCGCAGCAGCATCCGCTCTGGTTCAAGGAACTATACGGCTTTGCCGATCACACGCCGGAGACCGAACAATACGGCGTCAGCAGTTTCGTCTATCGCGCGCGCCGGCCATTCGATCCCGCGAAATTTCACCAGTTCCTGAAGGAGACCTGGGCCGGCGTTATCAGGGCGAAAGGCCATTTCTGGATCGCAACGCGTCCGCAATGGCTGGGTGAACTCAGTCAGGCGGGGGCGATCGTCCGGACCGAAGGCCTGGGGTTCTGGTGGGCCAACGTGCCCGCCGACCGCTGGCCGGACGATCCGTTCTGGCGGCAATCGCTCAAGAAGAACTGGAACGAACTCTATGGCGACCGCCGGCAGGAGATCGTCTTCATCGGCACCGACATGGATCAGGGCGCCATCAAGGCGCGTCTCGACGCTTGTCTTGTCCCCGGGAAACCGGGAATGCAGATCGAGGAATGGGCCAGACTGGTCGATCCGTTCCCGAGGTGGCGACGCGCCGATGAGGCTGCTTAGGGATTAAACTGCGCAACGCTTGATCGACAACCTTGCGCTCAGCGCCCCTCGCGCAGCCACGTCGCGGCGAAGGCGCCGAGCAGCAGCAGCAGGCCGATCAGGCCGGCGAAGATCGGCAGCACGCCGACGCCGCGCACCACGCTGGCGTCGCGCATCTTGACGCCCATCCAGCCGTCGCCGCGGAAAATGCCGGAGGCGCGTACCGGAACGATACGCGGAACCTCGACGCTGGCGCTGTCCACCAGCCGCCGTGCGTCGCCGCCGGTGGCCTGCGCCAGCGGCTTGAGCATGTCGGCGGTGGAGGTGACCTCGGAAAATTCCTTGGGGTTGGTCGGGCCGACATTGATCAGCGCCTTCAGCGTGCCGTCGGTGGCTTGCCACAGCCCGAGTTCGCTGGCGGGGATCGCCGAGCGCCAGGTGCCGGGTTCGCTACTGCTCAGGGTCAGTTCGCGCGCGGCTCCCGAGGGCGACGTCACCGTGACCGGCGGGACGCTGTCGGCCATGGTCTGGCGCAGCACCACGAGATCCTTGCCGCTGATCTGCAGCCGCAGCGCTTCCTCGTCCAGGTCAGGCTGCTTCATCAGCCAGTGCGAGGTCCGCCGCAGCAGATCGAGATGCGGCCCGCCGCCCTCGTAGCCGCGCGCCCACAGCCAGATGTGGTCCGACAGCAGCAAGGCGACGCGGCCCTCGCCGAAGCGTGACAGCAGCAGCAGTGGCTTGCCGTCGGCGCCGGTCATGACCGGCGGGGTGATGGCATTGCGGGTGTCGACGGTGCGGAAGAAACGGCTCCAGCGCGGCGGCTCGGTGGCGGATCCCTCCAGCCCGCGCGTCACCGGATGGCGTTTGCCGGCGTCGCTCAAGATCGCGTGATAGGGTTTCTCGGTGACCCCGACCGGCTCGGCCGGCAGCACCGAATCCAGCGGGGTGCGCCAGATGCTGGTGGTCGAGGCGTAATCCGGCCCCGCCGATACCAGCACCGCGCCGCCGGCGCGCACGTAGCGCGCTATATTGTCGAAATAGGCAATCGGCAGCACGCCCTGGCGGGCGTAGCGGTCGAAGATGATCAGCTGGAATTCGTTGATCTTCTGCTGGAACAGTTCGCGGGTCGGAAAGGCGATCAGCGACAATTCGTTGATCGGCGTGCCGTCCTGCTTCTCCGGCGGACGCAGAATGGTGAAATGCACGAGATCGACGCTGGCGTCGGATTTAAGCAGGTTACGCCAGGTTCGTTCGCCGGAATGCGGCTCGCCCGAGACCAGCAGCACCCGCAATTTGTCGCGCACACCGTCGATCGCCACCACCGCGCGGTTATTGACCAGCGTCAGTTCATCCTGCAGCGGCGAGGCCTCGATCTCGACGATGTTCGGCCCGGCATGCTTGATGCCGACATCGATATTGATGGTCTGGCCACTGGTCGCGGTGCGTTCGTTGATCACCTCGCCGTCGCGGCGCACCACGATCCTGGCGCGTTCGCCGCTGACGCCCTGGTCGTCGAGCCGGTAGGTGATGGTCTGCGCCTGGCCGACGATGCCGAAGCGCGGGGCGGCCGCGATCGCGATGCGCCGGTCGCGCTCGTCCTTGCGGCCGGTGATCAAGGCATGCACCGGGGCCTGGAATCCGACCGCGGCGGCATTGGCGGGAATGTCATGCACCCGGCCGTCGGTGATCAGGAAGGCGCCGGCGACGCGATCCACCGGGACGTCCGACAGCGCCGACGACAGCGCGCCAAACAGTTTGGTGCCGTCGGTTTCGCCGTCGGCTTGTCCCGCCTCGACGACGCGAACCTCGATGCCCTTGATCTTCTTGAGATTGTCGACCAGCGCCTCGCGCGCTCTGTCGGTCTCGAGGGTGCGCTCGCCGAAATTCTGGCTCGGGCTCTTGTCGATTACGACGGCGGCGACCGACGACAGCGGCTCGCGGTCCTCGCGGGTAAACGACGGGTTGGCCAGCGCCAGCAGGATCAGCGCCAGCGCGGTGACCCGCACCGCGGCGCCGCGGGCACGGGCGATCAGCAGCAGCACCGCGATCACGGCGATGGCGGCCAGCGCGATCCAGAGCACCAGCGATGGGACGAGAGGGGTGAAGGCGATACCGTATTGCATGCTACTGCCCGAGCCGTTCGATCAGGGCCGGCGCGTGTACCTGGTCGGCCTTGTAGTTGCCGGTCAACGTATACATCACGATGTTGACGCCGGCTCGGAAGGCGAATTCGCGCTGCCGCGGTTCGCCCGGCGTCAGCGGCAGCATCGGCTGACCGTCCGGGCGCAAGGCCCAGGCGCCGGCCAGATCGTTCGATGTGATGATGAGCGGCGAAACGCCGTCGCCGCCGCGGGCGGGCCGGGAAGCCGCCTCGTCTTCTTCTTCCCGCGGCAGTGTTTCGACCCAGGTCTGGCCCGAGGTGAAGCGGCCGGGGAAGTCGCGCAGCAGATAGAAGGTCTTGGTCAGCACGTGTTCGCGCGGCACCGGCTCGAGTTCGGGAACGTCGAGCGAGGAGAGAATGCTGCGCAACGCCAGCATGCCAGGTGTCTGCGAGGCGCCGTCGGCGCCCGGCGGCGCCTCGATGGCGTCGCGGGTGTCGAACAGCACGGTGCCGCCCTGCTTCATGTAGGCGTCGATGCGGTTGATGGCGTCCTGCGCCGGCTTCACCGCTCCTGGCAATACCGGCCAGTAGATCATCGGGAAGAACGCCAGTTCGTCGCGTGCCGGATCGATGCCGACGGGATCGCCGGCTTCCAGCGCGGTGCGCTGCGCCAGAAAAAGCGTCAGCCCGGACAGGCCGGCCTTGACGATGGAGTCGACGTCGGCGTTACCGGTGACGACATAGGCCAACCGGGTCTGCGAGACCGCCTTGATGGCGAACTCGTCTGTGGTGTCGGCCCGTGCCGGCCGGGAGGTCGCCATGCTCGTTGCGACGACCGTGGACAGCGCCAATGCGAACGCCATGGCGGCGGGAACCGCGCGCCGGCGCAACAGCGCCGCAATGCCGGCGCCGAGCAACGCGACGATCACGGCATCGATCAGAAACAGCGCCAGCGACGAGGCCAGCAGGATTCCCCGGAGGTCGCGCGGTTCGGCATTGGTGTAGCTGGCGCGCTGCGCGCGCAGCGAAGCTGTGTCGAGCGACGCGATGCGGTCGGCCGCCGCCAGCGCATTGACCGCGAGCGGGCCGTCGGCGGGGCCATAGAGACCGGGCGGATGGTCCGGCGTAGCACGGTCGCGGAAGTCGGCGCGCAGCGGCTTCGCCGTCGAGGGCGGCGGTCCGAACGCGCCGAAGCCGTCAAGCGTGCGCAGCGGCGCCACGGTCTCGATGCCGGCCTCGCCGGCGACGCCGGCGCCCGGCGTGGAGGTGTAGCCGGACACATCGACGATCCGCCGCAGCATCTCGACGAAGCTGCCGGACATCGGCAGGTCGGACCAGCGCATGTCGGCGCTGACGTGGAACAGGCTGACCACGCCCTTGCCGCGATGCTCGCCGGTGACCAGCGGCGTACCATCTTCCAGTGACGCCCAGCTCCTTGTCGCCAGCGCCGCATTGGGTTCGGCGAGCACCTGCCGGGTGATGGTGATATCCTTCGGCACCACCAGTCCCGCGAACGGCCCGTCGGCCGCGAACGAGGCCAGATGCTGCGGCTTTTCCCAGGTGAGACTGCCGCCGAGGCTGCGTCCGCCGCGGCGCAGTTTGACGGGCACAAGGTCGTCGTCGGCCTGGGCCAGCCGCGGGCCGGCAAAGCGCACCAGCACGCCGCCCTGTTCGATCCATGCACCGATGCGCTCGCGAATTTCCGGCGACAGCGTGCCGACATCCGCCAGCACGATCATCGGCAGCTTCTGGTCGAGGAACTGCGTGATCGCCTGCTGCGGCGAGCCGCGTTCGCCGAGCCGCACGTCGGCGAACGGCGCCAGCGCACGGGTAAGATAGAATGTCGAGGCCAGCAGCGGCTGCGCGGTATCGCTGGTCGATCCCGAGACGATGCCGATGGCGCGGCGGCGCCAGCGCTTGTCGAGCAACTGCACCGCACCGGCGGACCGCTCACCGGCCACTTCGAGTCTGGAAATATCGTTGCGCAGTTCGACCGGAAGATCGAACGACGCTTCGGCCTCGCGATCCCCGGGCGCAAAGCCGTAGGAGGCCTCGCCGATCGGCGACCCCTTCTGGTCGATCGCGCGCACCACGCCCGCGGCGACGCCGCCGCCGGTGCGCAGCACCTTCACCGTCATCTTCGCCGCGGCATTCTCGGCCGCGACCAGCGCGAGCGGGGGGGCGGTGCCGCCTTCGTAGAGCGTCAAGCTGCGATCTCCGATGATCTTGCCGAGGGCTTCGATGAACTCCGGCCCGCGTCCGGTATCGACGCCGTCCGACAGCCAGGTGATCTCGGCGTCGCCGGTGGCCTTCAGGAAACGCTCCAGCGCCGGCAGGGTTTCCACCCGCTCGATCGAATAGGGTTTGGGCGCGAGCTGGCGCAGCGCCACCCGCGCCGTGCCGGCCGGCATCAGGGTGATATCGCGCGCGGGCTCCGACAGCGGCACCAGCGTCACGCCGCGCTGATTGTTGTCGGCGTTCGTGATCAGTTCGTCCGCCGCCCTGATCCGGGAGTCCCAGCTTGCCGCAGCGCTCCAGCCGTCGTCGAGCAGGATCACCAGGGGCGCGCTGGAGCCGGCGAGGCCGGTTTGTGGATTCCAGATCGGCCCGGCCGCCGCCATGATCACCAGCGCCGCGGCGGCAAGCCGCAACAGGGTCAGCCACCATGGCGTGCGCGAGGGGGTTTCCTCCTTCGGCGCGATGTCGAACAACAGCCGCGTCGGCGGAAACTCTACCCTCCGCGGCCGCGGTGGCATCACCCGCAACAGCCACCACAGCACCGGCAGGCTCAAAAGGCCCAGCAGCAGGAAGGGTTGGGCGAAAGCGAGCGGGAATCCGGCGATCATGCCCGTTGCCCCACTTTGACGGTGGCGCCCCGCGCGCTGCCCTTGCTCACCATCATGCCCGAATGCAGGAACAGCAGCAGTTCGGCGGCCGAACGGCTGGTGGTGTGGGTCGAGAACAGCCAGTCGAGCTTGTTGGTTTCGGCGCGAATTTCGGCGCGATGCCGCGCCACGCGCGCCACATAATCATCCGCCCATTTTTCCGCGCGGCCGGCGGTGATGACGGTGCCGTTCTCCGGTTCGACGAATTCGATGCGGCCGGAATAGGGGAAGGTTTCCTCGGCGGGGTCGACGATCTGGATCAGCGTGCCGTGGGCGCCGGAGGCCGACAGGCCCGCCAGCATGGTCGTGATCTCCGGTAGCGGCGACCAGAAATCCGACAGCACCACGATTTCAGCCAGTGACGCCGGCACGAAGGAGGGCGGCAGGCTGAACCGGGCGTCGTCGTCATGCAGCATCGCCTGCGCCATCTTGTCGATCACGCTGCGGCTCGCGGTCGGGTTCAGCAGGCCGGGAATGCCGACGCGTTCGCCCCCCGCGACCAGCAGTTCGGCGAGCGCGAAGGTGACGATCAGCCCGCGTTCCAGCTTGCTGTCGCGCGCCTGTTTCGAGGCGAACGCCATCGACGGCGAACGGTCCGGCCACAGCCATACCGTATGCGATGCCTCCCATTCCTGTTCGCGGACGTAGAGATGATCGTCGCGCGCCGAGCGGCGCCAATCGACGTTCTGCGACGGCTCGCCCGACACGAAGCGGCGGTACTGCCAGAAACTCTCGCCGGCGCCGGCGCGGCGCCGTCCATGCAGCCCGTGGATCACATTGGCGGCGATGCGGCGGGCTTCGAGCACGAGTCGGGGCAGCGAGGCGGCGAGCGCCCGGCTTTCGCCGTCGGCCCGTCGGATTGCTGTGATCTCTCTCGGCGCGTGCCCCGTGTCCGCGGCCATCAACCGATCCGCGTCTTCAATTGCCTGATGACGTCGGGGATGGTGCGGCCTTCGGCGCGGGCGGAGAAGGTCAGCGCCATGCGGTGCTTGAGAATCGGTTCCGCCAGATCGAGCACGTCGTCGATCGACGGCGCGAGGCGGCCGTCGAGCAGCGCGCGGGCGCGCACCGCGAGCATCAGCGACTGGCTGGCGCGGGGACCCGGTCCCCAGGCGATCAGTTTGCCGGTTTCGCCTCCTTCCTCGCCCGGACGTGCCGAGCGCACCAGCGACAGGATCGCCTCGACGACGGAATCTCCGACCGGCAGCCGGCGCACCAGCCGCTGTGCCGTGATCAGGATCTCCGAATTCATCGCCGCCTTGGCCAGCGTCTCGTCGGCGCCGGTGGTTTCGAACAGGATTCGCCGCTCGGCGTCGCGGTCGGGATAATCGACGTCGATCTCCATCAGGAAGCGGTCGAGTTGCGCTTCCGGCAGCGGATAGGTGCCTTCCTGCTCCAGCGGATTCTGCGTCGCCAGCACATGGAACGGTTTTGGCAGGTCGTGCCGCGCGCCGGCTACAGTAATGTGCTGTTCCTGCATCGCCTGCAGCAATGCGGACTGGGTGCGCGGGCTGGCGCGGTTGATTTCGTCGGCCATCAACAGCTGGGCGAACACCGGTCCGGAGATGAAGCGGAACGAGCGCTTGCCGGAAACGCTCTCGTCCAGCACTTCGGCGCCGAGAATATCCGAGGGCATCAAATCGGGCGTGAACTGGATCCGCTTGGCATCCAGCCCGAGCGTAATCCCCAGGGTTTCCACCAGCTTGGTCTTGGCGAGGCCGGGCACGCCGATCAGCAGCGCATGACCGCCGGACAGGATCGTCACCAGGGTATTTTCGATCACCCGGTCCTGGCCGAAGATCACGTTGGAGATCGCGTCTCTCGCGACACGAATCTGGCCGGCGACCTGTTCGGCCGAGCGGACGATCACGTCGTCGAGTTTTTCGACATTGTCTGCGCCAGCCATCCAGTTCTCCTCAGGACCACATCTTCGGGTCAAATCTTCAGGTCGCGTTTCGGGTCTCGTCTCGGAACCACCCGGCCTGTTGCGCCGCTTGCGCCATCATGCCGGCAACCCCATGCTAGACTTATGCGAAGGCCATGTATTCGTTGACTTAAACTGTCCCCATCTTATGGACGTTTCGGGCTATGAACGGCATCACGATGTGGCGACCTGAGCGGGAGTGTATTCGGCGCTCGCGCCCGGGACATGTACCGTATGGTGCATCAATCGTGCCAAATTGAGCGGCAGAGTCAGGGCAAACAATGGCGAAGCAAGGGCAGACCGGCAACCAGGGCCTCGAAGGGCTGACCGCCGCGGCGACGCAAGCTGCGACTACCAGTCCTGCAGCGAAGGGATTGCCGCCGGTGCATTTGTGGAACCCGCCGTTCTGCGGCGATCTCGACATGCGAATCGCCTCTGATGGCAGCTGGTTCTACCTGGGAACGCCGATCGGGCGGCCGGCGCTGGTCCGGCTATTCTCCACGATCCTGAAGCGCGAGGACGGCAAGCACTTTCTCGTGACCCCGGTGGAGAAAGTCGGCATCCAGGTCGACGATGCCCCCTTTCTGGCCGTCGAGATGACCAAGGAAACCGATCAGCGCGGCCGGCTCCTGCGCTTTCGCACCAATGTCGACGACTGGGTGCCGTGCGATTCCGCCCACCGGCTGCGATTCGAGGCCGCCGCCGATGGCGGCCTGACGCCCTATCTGCACGTCCGCGCCGACCTGTGGGCGAAGGTGACGCGGGCGCTTTACTACGATCTGGTTGACATGGGCGAGGAGCGGGTGGTCGATGGTATGACCATGTTCGGGATCGAATCCGGCGGCGAATTCTTTACGATGGCCGATGCGGAGCAGGTGAGGGGCGCGCTTTGAACGAGCCGATGCTGAAGACGGATCCGGCGATCAACTCCATGGAGTTTTTCGATCGCAGCCGGGCGCGGCTGGGCTTCGACGTGCCGCCGGGCTTGATCGATCCCAATATCATTCCAAAGAGCGGCGATCACGGCACCGACCGCATGCTGGAGATCATCGCGCGCGAGCAGCCGGTGCGGCCCGCCGCGGTGCTGATCCCGGTGGTGGACCATCCGCAGCCGACCGTGCTGCTGACCCAGCGCGCCGCGCATCTCACCGATCACGCCGGCCAGATTTCCTTTCCCGGCGGCAAGATCGACGTCACCGACGCCTCGCCGCTCGACGCCGCGCTGCGCGAGGCCGAGGAGGAAATCGGGCTCGACCGCAGGTTCGTCGAGCCGCTCGGCTATCTCGACCTCTACGCGACCGGTTTCGGGTTTCGCATCATGCCGACGGTGGCGCGCGTGAAGCCGGGCTTCAGCCTGCAGATCAACAAGGGCGAAGTGGACGACGCCTTCGAGGTGCCGCTGTCGTTCCTGATGGATCCCGCCAACCACCAGCTGCACAGCAAGGAATTCCGCGGCATGGAGCGTTCCTATTACGCCATGCCGTTCGCCGAACGTTATATCTGGGGCGCCACCGCGGGTATTCTGCGCGTGCTTTATGAACGGATATGCCGGCCATGATCCGTCCGGTGCTCACTGAAATCGGAATTTTCCTGATCCCGTTCGCGGTCTATGCGGCGTTCCTGGTCGCGACCCGCTCCGGACTGCTGGTGTGGTCATCATGGCCGCTGCATATCATCGCCAAACTGACGATCGCCGCCCTGGTGCTGGTCGTCATCAGCTTCGTCCTGCTGGCGCAATATTCCGGGGCGCCGCCGGACTCGACCTACGTACCGGCGCATCTCGAGAACGGCAGGCTGGTCCCCGGAGCCGAAAAATGAGCGCGCGCGTGCTGCCGGACGCGCCCTGGCTCAGATCCGGTCCCACCGCACGCGTGCTCGAACTGCTCAACGGCGGCGGCGAGGAGGCGCGTGTGGTCGGCGGCGCGGTCCGCAACGCGCTGCTGAGAATTCCGGTCGCCGACATCGATATCGCGACCACCGCGCTGCCGGCCGAGGTGATCCGGCGCGCCAAGGCGGCCGGCATCAAGAGCGTGCCGACCGGCATCGACCACGGCACCGTGACGCTGGTAGTCGATGGGCATCCGTTCGAAGTCACCACCCTGCGCGAGGATACCGAGACGTTCGGCCGCAAGGCTGTGGTCGCATTCGGCCGCGACTGGGTCCGCGACGCCGAGCGGCGCGATTTCACCATCAACGGCCTGTCGGTCGATGCCGCCGGAATCTTGCACGACCATGTCGGCGGATGGGATGACATCAGCGCAAGGCGCGTGCGCTTCATCGGCGATCCCGATGCGCGCATCGCCGAGGATTATTTGCGCATCCTCAGGTTCTTCCGCATTCATGCCGCCTACGGCGCGGGAGAGCCCGACCGCGCCGGCACCCTTGCCTGCATCGGCGGGCGTGCCGGCCTCGTCACGCTGTCGGCCGAACGGGTGCGGATGGAAATGCTCAAGCTGATGGTCGCGGGCGGTGCGGCCGTCGCGGTGCAGGCGATGGCGGATGGCGGGCTGCTGCTGCCGATCTTCGGCGGCGTCGCCTATACCGGACCGTTCACCGCGATGATCGCGGCGGAGCGGCAGCTTGGACTGGCGCCGGATCCGGTTCGCCGGCTCGGCGCGCTCGCGGTCGCCGTAACCGAGGACGCCAGGCGCATCGCGCAGCGGATGCGGCTCACCAATGCCGAAGCCAAGGCGCTGGATTCCATGGGACATCGCTGGTGGCGGCTCGGCGGCATGGACGAGGCGGTCGCGCGGCGCAGGCTCTACCGGCTCGGCGCGGACCGCTACCGCGACCGGCTGATGCTGGCATGGGCGCGGGCCGGGCGCGGCGTCGATCCGGCGCCATGGCGCGAACTCGCGACCCTGCCGGCGCGCTGGAGCGCGCCGAAGTTTCCGCTGAAGGCGGCGGATTTCATCGCGCGCGGCATCGCCCAGGGGCCGCTGCTCGGACAGGTGCTGGCGCTGGCCGAAGACGGCTGGCTGGCGGCGAATTTCCCGCTGGAGCCATCCGCGGTGCAGGCCGTCGCCGACCAGGCCGTCGCGCGTTTTACCCGCGACAACAGGCTGTGAGCTGATTGCCGGCTTCGCCGATTAAACGACGGTCGTTTTCGCGTAATGAAAACCCAGGTCGCCATTGTCGAATCAGGACGCATCGTCAGGCATGTCGGTGCCGAAACTGTCGTGCCGTGGTGGAGTTTTACCAAGACGCTGATCGCGGCGGCAGCGCTGGCGCTCGCCCGTGACCGGGCGTTGCGGCTCGACGACCGATTGCCCGGACGGCCTTATTCCCTGCGGCTGCTGCTGCAGCATCGCGCGGGATTGGCGGACTATGGTGACCTCAGGACCTACCACGATGCGGTGTCGCGCGATGAAACCGCGTGGCCATGGCAGACCCTGATGCAGGCGGTCGACGCCGGGCGATTGCGCTTCGAGCCCGGCCGGGGCTGGGGATATTCCAACATCGGCTATCTCATCGCGCGCCGGCATCTGGAAGCGCTGTGCGGTGAAAACCTGAATGCGCTGTTGCGGCGGCTGGTGTTTGATCCCCTCGAGATCGCGGGGCCGCGGCTTGCCGTGACGCGCGGCGATCTCGATGGCGTCACGCTCGGCAGCATCAACTCGTACGATCCGCAATGGGTCTATCATGGTCTCGTCGTCGGAACGTTGCACGATGCGGCGCTGCTGCTGCACCGGCTCCTGACGACGGACTTTCTGCCCGCCGATCTATTGGCGGAGATGACCGGCGGCTGGCCGGTGGGCGGCGCCCCCGAAGGGCGTCCGTGGCGAACCACGGCTTATGGACTCGGCGTCATGACCGGCACAGGCCCCGGGAATGCGCGCGTGATCGGCCACACCGGCGGCGGTCCCGGCAGCGTCATCGCGGTCTACCATCGCCCCGATGCAACTCCGTCGGTTACCACCGCGGCGTTTTCGTGTGGTGAGAACGCCGGCCGGGTTGAGGCCGAGGCGTTCGCACTGCGGCCGTAAGCCGCCGCCGGGTGCACCCGGCGGCATCGCAAGCGATGATCTCAGGCAACCTTGCTTTTCTCGAGCTGTTCCTCGTCCTCGTCTTCAGCTTCGTCTTCTTCGTCGCCTTCCTCCTCGTCATCCGAATCGTCGATTCGGGCCAGTTCGAGGACTGCCAGGGGAAGCGTTTCGCGGAACAGATCGCCTTCTTCGCCCATCCAGATGCATACGATGGCCTGGTCGTGCACCTCTGCGACCGTAACCGGGTGGCCCCCGGATTTCAGAATGACAACATCGCCTGGTTTCAGTTCCATGACTTTCCCTCCGCGCGGATTGACGCTGTTTCACGAATATCGATTTGTCATGACAGGGCGATCACGGCCTCGGCGAGGCGAAGATTTGCGATGCGTGAAAAATGGGGCAGGCGATATTTTTGGTTAGCGCGGGCGGACGCCGGCCGATAGCGGCGATGGACCATGTTGCGACGAGGCGATTATTTTTGCCTCTTCGGCCGCCAGCAGCTTCAAGAGCTTCTCGCGCCGAACCTCGTTGTTGTCGGTCTGCGCGCTGAGCTGTCTTCGGAAAATGGCAATATTCTGCTGATGAACGAATTGTTCCATGGTTCCTCGTTGTCTGTTGCGGCGAAACGCCTGTGTCTAAATGCGGGACAGGCCCCTGATCCAGCCGCGGATATCGGCGGATGCCATTGGATCCTCGGCCGAACGTGAGACAGGTGTCTCGCGGACCGCGTAGGGACAGCCGGCGCAGCCGGGAAATTCAAACAGGCAGAACTCGCGGCACGAGGTGCCGGAAGTCCCGTCTGGCGACATCTTGTCGAGCCGGCATTTGACGGACCCGATTTCGGATGGGGACATGATGCACGCCTTTCGCGGGCCGCGTGGTCACCGGTGTGACTGCGGAGGGTTGGGCGGTGATGCAGGCACCATGGAACATGGCGCTCAATATTGCTGTGCAATATTGCTCATGTGCGGTGAAATCCGGTAATTTAACACCCTCATCTTGTCAGTGAAGCTGACCTAATGAGTGCGACACATACCTGATGAGCTTGCATCGCGGCACAGAGCCCAAGATGCGGCACCCGATGCAGTTACATTCATTGCCCAGCATCATGGGCGTTTTCCGCATCGAAATTTACCGAGCCATTTTTGCGCTACATCAAGGCCGTCGGGACCGCATGGAGCAGGCTGTTTCCTGATCTTTCTTTAAACTGATGGAGAGAGCAGATGAGCCTTCCCAGATTGTGGACCACCAGCCAGGAACTTGCATCCGACCCTTTCAGGGCCATGCGGCGTGAAATGGAAAACGCGTTTCGCGCTTTCGATCAGGGGGCGCCTTCTTCCAGTATTGGGGCGGGCGCGCCGGCAATCAATGTGGCGGAAACCGGGGACGGCTTCGAAGTGACGGCCGAACTTCCCGGCGTGGACGAGAAAGATATCCAAGTCAGCCTGGACGGCAACCAGCTGGTCATCTCCGGCGAGAAGAAGGCGGAGAGCACGAAAGATGAAAAGGACTGGCATGTCGTGGAGCGCAGCTACGGCTCGTTCTATCGGTCGATGTCTCTGCCTTTCGAGCCGGAAGAGGGAGCCGTCGAAGCGCATTTCGACAAGGGCGTGCTTCATCTCGCTATCAGGAAGCCCGCCAAGGCCGTGAAGACCACCAAGACAATCGATATCAAGACGGGAACTCCACCGAGCGCGAGTCCCGTGTCGAACGAGGCCGCACCGGGCAAGGCCGCCTAGTCTTGTACGATCATGCAACAGACCGGAGATCCGACCGTACAAGCCGGTTGCGGTCTCCGGATTTGTCGATCACTTTTCCGAAGCCGTGATGGGTTTGCGGCGTGAATGCGCTTTACGAGCCGCCTGTTACGCTTCTGCAATACGATGAGAGCTCCGATGAAGAGGCCAGTTCGCTCAGTGGACAAGCCTGAACAGAATGCGCCGCGCGCCGACAGGCCGCCGAGGGCAGGATTTGTGCTCGTTGTCGACGGTCACTTCAAGTCGGAGTTTGACACACTTGAAGCTGCTGAATCATCGGGTCGGAAAATGAAATCGGCCTATCCGATGCTCCAGATCGAAATTTATGACGCCGTTACCAAGGTCCGGACCCTTTTGAGTTAGGAAACCCAGCCCCTTCTCGTAGGGAGCGGAAAATGGCGTTCTCGATACAGACACCAAGAATTTGTATGTCGAGCGCGAGGTGGCGCATTTGGAGACCGGCATCGCGGGCACAGTCGAATACCAAACAGCGACGATGGACTATTTGACGCAAGGCGGTCAAACCGCCGGCCACCGCGAACTGTGGCGCCTGCTGAGAACTCTTCAATGAGGACAGCGACAGCGCCGGATCCTCTCGCCAGAAATAGGCTCGCCGCACCTCTTCATGGTCCTGATGAACCTTCACCGTTCGCAGGCTCCCGTGAGATCTCACGCGCCGCCAGACACTTCTTCGAAGTCGGTCGATTGGATGTCGGACATCATTGATTTGCATCAATCCAACGCCCTTTTGCGCGCCTAGGCTCATTTCATGTCGGAATTCAACCTCTCGTGGCGGCCGATATCATGAGTGATGAACCTTCTTCGGAATGCCTGCGCAGGGGCGTCATCTTTCGAAACCCCGATCAATGCCTGCCTGCTGCGGAGCCGACGAACGACGGGCTCGTGGAGATTCAACTGAAAAAAGCGCTTGCGAAATGCGAGGCGCTGCTTCTTGAAAAAGACGAGTTGATCCACAGACAGGAGTTATTGAAGGACGAATCGGATCATCGATGGCTGAACGATCTGCAGATGACCATCAGTCTTCTTTCCATGCAAAGCAGGAATTCAGCAAATCCGGAAGTGGCTGAGCAATTGGCCGCGGCGGCAAACCGGGTATCCATGATTGCGCGTATCCATCGCCGACTTAACTCCTACAAGGGTGCCGGAACAATCGAGTTCAGGAAATTTCTGGAAGACTTTTGTCGGGATTTCTCGACCCTTTTGTCTTCGGATGGACCCTGCTGCAAGATCAGCATCGAAGGCGGTGAAGTAATTCTGCCGGCCAGCATCGGCATCCCGCTCGGCTTCATCGCCAGCGAATTGATCACGAACGCGGCGAAGTACGGTGCGGGGCGGATCGCCATCAGGTTGGAGGCGGCTCCGAAGCATGGTTACGTGCTTTCCGTGGCCAATGATGGCCCGGCATTGCCCGAGGGGTTCGACCCCGCCGCCAGCAACGGGCTCGGGATGAAAATTATCCAGTCATTCGTCAGACAGATCAACGGCGAGTTGAGGATCGGCCGAGCCGAAGACGGATCGGGCGCGCGTTTTACCGTGCTGTTTCCAGTACCGTCGGCAGCAGACGATTAGTCTATAGCCGCCGCCATCGTCACCATCCTGGATTTAAACCTCCCGTCTGTGGCGTAGGCCACCGACAGGCCGTGCATCGCCGTGCCATGATTGGCGTTCCCCGATCAAGGACGCGCACAGTGCTGGATTCGAATCAATCGCAGGAGTTCGAGCAGGAAGACCTGCGCCGGGCGGCGGGCTGCATGCAGATGGCGCGCGGCGACCTCGGCGCGGCCCTGAAATCCGAGATCAGGCGGCTGGCTGGCGGACAGTCGGCCGATCGGGAGTCTGCGCGAAAGCACGAACTCGCCTGCTTGCGGATGGCGTCGGATTGCATGGAATTGGTGGGCGCCATCCAGGACCCAGCTTTGCAGCGGCGCTTCCTTGAACTGGCCAGACAGCTGACCGCGGTGACTGAACCCGCCCCGACACCCGCACTCGCGACGTCGATCCGAAGCCTGTCGCCTATCGCTTGCGTTGAGAGGTGTTTCCCTGGACCGCGGTCGATGGCGGGATCAGGAAGGCATCGAACCTCTCCTTGACGATGGCGTAGCATTCGCAGGATGCCTTTTCGAGGCCAGCGCGATCGACGATCCGGATCTTGCCGCGGCGGTAGCTGATCAGCCCGGCCGACTGCAGCGCCTGTGCCGCCATGGTTACCGACTTGCGGTTGGCGCCGAGCATCTCGGACAGGAATTCGTGCGTGTAAGGCAGCGCTTCGCCCTGGGCGCGATCATGCATCATCAGGAGCCAGCGGCACATCCGTTGCTCGGTATTGTGCAGGGCATTGCACGCGACGGTCTGTTGCACCTGCGACAGCAGCGTCTCGGAATAACTGACAAACAGGTTGCGGACGTGTTCGCTGTTCCTGAACTCCGATTGCAGCAGTTCGATCGGACAGCGGACCATGCCGCCCTCGAGTTGCACCAGGCACCGGTTGAACGAGACCCGGCTGTACATGGCGGCAAACAGGCCGAACGCTCCCTCGCGACCGATGTTCGCGGTCTCGATCGCCGAGCCGTTCTCCAGCACGGTCAGCAGCGATAGCACCGAGCCCTCCGGAAAATAGGCGTGTTTGAGCAGGCCGCCTGCTTCACAAACCACCGTGCCGAGCTTGAGCTCGACCGGCTCGAGATGGGGGTCGATACGCAGCCGGCTGGAAACTTCCAGCGCGCCCAGCAACCGGTTGCCTTTCGGCTCAGCCATCCGAAGCGTCGGCATTGGATCCGATCTGTCTGCCGCGCAGCCGGCAGACGCTGTATAAAACTGACCACATGGCCGCCGGCCGGCTAATCCCTCCGGATCTGCGGCGTATCATGAAAAACGGCGTTCAGCAGCGACGTGTGAACTTCGATCTTGCCGTTATAGCTGATGAAGCCGAGCTTTCGGAATTTGTTCATGAAAAAGCTCACCCGCGACCGTGTGGTGCCGATCATCTCCGCCAAGGTCTCCTGGCTGACACGAATCCTGATCGGCTCGAGGCCGCCGTCCTTGCCGAAGTTTGCCAATAGCAGCAGTCGCGCCAGCCGCTTCTCGCTCGAATTGAACAGCTGATCGACCAGATTCTCTTCAATGCGGCTGTTGCGGGACAGCAGATGGGACATTGAAAGAGTTCGGTAAATGCCGGCTGGTTCGTCTCCTGGGCTGCTATCGGCCTCGCCAGCCCGTTTCGGAGCTGCAAGCCGATGTCCGATAACGGGCACATGTTTGTCTTAGTTCAAAGCTTCCCGTAGCGGAAACGAATGTTCGGTATGCGACACGAGTTTGACTTGCATCAAGGCAGTTCCGCCATCTTGACCTCATCTTTGATTGTGAGCTCGGCAGCGGGCTTCGGCCATCCCTGACTGTCTCGCCGCTGCGGAGGACCAGGTTAAGGCGCCTAATCAATCGCTGAGCGCCCTTGCGCGACGAACCCGAACTCGAAATCATCAAAGGAGGACGTCATGCGAAAGACCCTCATCCTCGTTACAGCTGCGGCGATGCTGGCTGGTACGGCAATTTCCGGGTCAGCGGTTGCGAGAGACCGTTCGGACCGCACAGAATTGACCGCGGGACAGATCACGGATCAGGCGGCGGCACGCGCCGCCCAGATGAAGGCTGACCTGCGCCTCACTCCGGAGCAAGAGACGAATTGGCCTGCATTTGAAACCGCTGTGGTGGATATGTGGAAGAAGCGGACCGAAGCGCGGATTGCATGGCGAACGGCTCACGCCAGACAACAGGGTAGCGTCGACGTTCTCGACGAAATGCGCAAGGACGCCGACCAGCAGATCGACCAGGCGAATGCGCGGAAGAAGCTCGCAGACGCCGCCCAACCGCTTTACAGCAGCCTCGACGATCGGCAAAAGCGGCGCTTTTCCGAAACACTTTTCAGCAGGGATCGTGACTTTCGCAGGGATCGTCATCGCCGCGGCTACTGAGTGGAACGCTTTCTGACTGCAATCGATTCACGCGTGCCAGCAACGACCGCCAGTCAACGCCGGAGCACAGCAGAGGCTATCGTTTCCCCATTTCGCCACATCGGAGGACACAGCTATGGACAAAGACCGGATCGCTGGATCAGCGAAGCAGGTCAAGGGCACCGTCAAGCAGGCGGTCGGCAAGGTGGCCGGCGACGCCAAGCTGGAGGCGGAAGGCAAGGCGGACAAGATTGAGGGTCAGGTTCAGAACGCCATCGGCGGCCTCAAGGACACGCTCAAGGGAAAATAGATCAGGTACGACCCTGTTCCTCATGGCCGCCTTCGTCATTTCCCTCGCAACAAAAGGGCGCCGTCTTGCCGGCGACGCTGCTGCATAGCTGGCAGGAATGAAGCTCAAGGCTTCGCGAACCAGCAGGAGACTCAACCCCTAACTCAGGACTCACAAAGGGATTCAGACCATGTCGCTCGGACTTATACTCGTCATCATTCTCGTCATCTTCCTGCTTGGCGGCTTCAGTGGTCGCTTCGGTGGCTACGGCTACGGCTTCGGTCACGGCGGCATGGGCATCATCGGTGTCATCCTGGTCATTCTCCTCGTCTTGCTGCTCTTGGGCCGGCTTTGATGATTTCTGCGGCGCTGCGAAGTTTGCTCCTGAGAATTGAGCGAGAATCCCAGGGGCAACTCGCTGATTTATCGGCATGCAGCCAAATGGCCTTGAGCATGACCTGGCCATGCACGAGGAATTCGTCGCATTCCGGCATCGTTCTCTTGCCAGTTCCAATCGCCGGAAGCCGAAATCGATCAGGATACGCCTAAGTCCGAAAGTGCTCTCAAAGCTGGCGTGAGCCACTGAACGACGGCAGGTCGTCAAGACTCGCAGCCAGACTCGCCGGTTGTGGCCGGCAGTATCCTGTGACACCATTCAGATGCCTGTTGTTTGGCTTCTGGATGCCCATGCCACTTCGGAAATATCCCTGGGAGACGCTGTCGGATGAGCAGCTGCTCGAGCAGCGCCTCAGTAGTCTGAGGGTGACGGTCGAAGGCACCTGGCTCGAGGGTTGCCTCGGAACCCTCCATGAGGAGCTTCAGGCGCGAGACATCCGGCTGCGGCCACACGCATGGATATCGAGCGAATGGTTCAGTCCGGCAGGTGTGCCGGGCATCGCCATCCCGTTCTATCTCGCCCATCCCCGCCTCATGAAAATCGAGAAGAAAATGATGCTCGATGTCGAGGGCGGCACCTGGTCCGCGTGCATGGCCATTCTGCGCCACGAGGCAGGCCATGCCATGCAGCATGCCTTTCAGCTGCAACGCCGCCGGCGATGGCAGCAATTGTTCGGCCCGTCTTCGAAGCGCTACCCGCGCTACTACCGGCCCAATCCGGCCAGCCGGGGTTATGTTCAGCATCTTCGGCTCTGGTATGCGCAGAGCCATCCGGACGAGGATTTCGCCGAAACCTTCGCGGTTTGGTTGCGGCCCCGGTCGAGCTGGCGGACACGGTATGCCGGCTGGCCGGCGCTGAAGAAGCTTGAATATGTCGACGAGCTGATGGCCGAGATTGCCGGCAAGCGGCCGCCGGTCATGAATCGGGAGCGTATCGATCCGCTGCATCAGCTTGGTCAAACGCTTGGCGAGCACTACGAGAAAAAGCAGGCGTTCTACGCGTTCAAGGCGCCGAAGACCTATGATCGCGACCTTTCCCGTCTCTTTTCCAGCGATCCACGGCATCGTCGGGCGCAACCGGCCTCGGTTCTCATCAGGCGACACCGCGCCCAAATCAGGCAGCTGGTCGCGCGGTGGACGGGCGAGAACCAGCTTACCCTCGATGCCGTACTCGACGACATGATTTCCCGCTGCCGCGAACTCGATCTGCGTGCCGCCGGCTCCGAGCGGAAGCTGGTGACCGATTTCACCATCCTGTTGACCGCCAAGACCATGCACGCGCTGTTCGGCCCGTCCTCGCGGCGCAAATGGATCGCGCTATGAGGCGCCTTCGCGTTCTGGTGCTGATGCATCCGGACTTCGTGCCCCCGGACTCCGCCGACGGATACACCGCGCGGGAAATCAACGCATGGAAAACCGAATTCGACGTCGTGAACACGTTGCGCGCGGCCGGACACCAAGTTCACGCGCTCGGCGTCCAGGAGGAAATCAAGCCGGTGCGCGTGGAGATCGAAAGCTTCAAGCCGCATGTGGTGTTCACCTTGCTGGAGGAGTTTCACAATGAGTCCATGTATGACCAGCACATCGCAAGCTATCTCGAACTGATGCAGATCCCCTACACCGGCTGCAATCCGCGCGGTCTGATCCTGGCGCGCGGCAAGGATCTTTCGAAAACCCTGGTGCACCACCGCCGCATCGCGGTGCCGGCCTTCGCCGTGTTTCCGATGCGCCGCAAGGTCAAGCGGCCGACGCGTCTTGCGCTGCCGCTGATCGTGAAGAGCCTGAACGAGGATGGATCCTTCGGCATCTCGCAGGCATCCATCGTCGACACGGACGAGAAGCTCGCGGAGCGCGTCGCCTTCGTCCACGAGCGGATCGGAACGGCCGCGATCGCCGAGCAGTACATCGAGGGACGTGAGCTCTATGTCGGCGTGCTCGGCAACAATCGGCTGCGGGTTCTGCCGGTCTGGGAACTGAAGTTCGGCAGCATGGGCGGTCAGGGGGCACGGCAGATAGCCACCGAAAAGGTCAAACACGATCCCGGCTATCAGGAACGCGTCGGGATTGTGGACGGGCCGGCCGAAGACCTTGCGCCGGAGGTATCCGCCCGCATTCAGCGAACGGCGAAACGCATCTACCGCACCCTGGGGCTCGATGGATACGCACGGATCGACTTTCGTCTCACCGCCGACGGCACTCCGTATTTCATCGAAGCGAACCCCAATCCGGAAATAGCGAAGAGCCAGGAATTCGCGACAGCCGCGCTTCATGACGGGCTCGATTACCCTGCCCTGTTGCATCGTATTCTGGCCCTCGGAATCAGCCGGGCGAAGGCTGGGGCATCCGTAGGCTGAAGGGCGCCAAAAAAGGTCTTGCACAGCGGCGGTGAACGCTCGGAGTTTCAGACGGCATCGCATGGCAAAAAGTCAGGTCACGACCGGGTAAGGCGACCTCCCGCTGTCGCAGACGTTCTGGAATTGGGCTGTGGCCGGCGGAAATTGTGGTCATCTTGCTCACGTCAGTTTCGTTTCTGGTGCTGATCATGAACGACCTGATCGTCACGGCCCTTGTCGTCGGTTACGTACTTTCGGTAACCTACAATCTCGTCGCAACGGTCGGGGTCGGGCGATCGGCTGGACGCTACGAGGGTGAGCGCCGCTGGGCCGACCTCGCACGCATTGTTACGGTTGGCGGAATGATCATGAACGTCACCTGACCGATGGCAGGAAAATCGGCATCCATTCAACGGTGTTGAGATGGGCGCGGATCGTTCTTTCCAGCACCGCATCGCCGGTCATCACCGGAGCCGGAATGCCGACTTTCGTGCGCGTGCGTGCGACCTGTACGGCCATGCCGAACACCGATCGTGCTGAGCAGCGTAATGATTCCGACGTGGTAGTAGGATTGCATCTGTCCTCCACTGATTCTGAAGGAACGGGTTTGCTAAGTCGCGGCTGCGCCTTCTGCACGGGCTGCAAACATTGCCAGGAGCCGGCCCCAGTCGCCTTCGCTATCGAATATCCGACGCATTTCCTCGTGGCGCGCGCCGTACCGGTCGAGCTTGCGATGCTCCAGCTCCACGCGCGTAACGTCGCTGGATTCCGAAACGAACCGTATTTCAATTTCGGTTTTCAGGTCCGGGTCATACTGCCAATTTGCGTCGATGTCCCATGACAGCACCAGCCGCGACGGCGGTTCCCACGTGAGAACGCTTCCCCATTGGCAATCGCTGCCATCCTCTCCGCGTTCGTACCAGCGCCCGCCCGCGAACGGTTCAATGAACGCATCCACCGCAGCCGACTTCCCGATCCTGTAGACGTGCAGCGGCCACCAGCTGCCAAGGTTCTCGGTGAACACGCGCCAGGCGACGCGCTGCGGCGCCTTGACCGTGAGGGCCTTTCGTACGCTGTTCGGATCGGTCGTTGATGCAGCAATGCCAGTCATCGAGTTTCCCTTTCACGCGCAGCTTCTTTCTCGGCCGCATCCCTGAAGGCCATCAGCGTCTTGTCCCAGAAGCCATCCAGCCAGCCTCGCAGTGCCGTGAGGCCGCGCGTATCCACCGAGTAAATCCGCCGCGTGCCCTCCACACGGACAACCGCCAATCCGGCTGTCTTGAGAACCTTCAAATGTTGCGAGACGGCGGGGCGGCTTACGCTGAGGCCCCTGGCAACTTCCTCCACCGATTTGTTGCCACCCTTGAGCCGCTTGAAAATCAGCCGGCGCGTTGGATCGCCCAACGCATCCAATGTCCGTTCAGCGAGAAGCATGGCGAACTCCTGATGAAGTCTTAACCGTAAGTATAAACTTACGGAGTGTCAAGCAGGCTTCCGGGTGAACCGTCGCCCTCCGCCTGATGCGGTTGCGACTTGGGCGCTTTCGGTGCCGGAAGGATGCAACGAACCGCGGCCAGCGCTGGAACAGCCAGATCGTTGATCTGTGTCAAAGCAGCATCCGCCGTGCTGTGTGCTCGGGGCAATTGTCCGCTGCCGGGCTCGTGCGGCTTGGTTATTGGCTTTGCTGCCGGATGAACTGCGCTATCGACGACGTTCGCTTGACGCGGTTGCATGTGCGGAGAAGGAGTCCGCACCCTGAATTAATGCCAGTGATTTGCCGGACGCAGCTGCTGGCATTACGCATGCCAGGGCGCGGCCTGTATCTGTGCATGGGGTTGTTTTCGA
>NZ_JAUYQU010000064.1 GCF_030697065.1 Bradyrhizobium sp. | reverse complement strand
GTCGGCGGCATGCAGCGCAAACAGTTTCAGGCCCGGCGCGATCTTCGGCGCCTGCGGAAACAGCCCCGGTACGTCTTCGGAACGGATCTGCTTCACATAGGCGATATGCCCCTCGCCCAGGGTGGCCAGCGTCTCGGTGGAGACGGTTTCGGTTTCAAACACAACACCAGCATCAGTCATGGTCTCGACTCCTCTGTCAGACTAAGCGGTCGAGTCCGCTACTCGTTCCATTATTCGTGCTCATTGATAGCAATTGTCTTAACGACCTTTTCAGGTTCCGGCCTGGCGAGGTCGATCGACAACAGCCCGTTCTTCAAGTCCGCGCCCAGCACCTGCATCCCCTCCGCCAGCACGAAGGTGCGCTGGAAGTGGCGCGCGGCGATGCCGCGATGGATGTATTGCCGGGCCTTGTCGTCCTGCTGGCGGCCCCGGATCACGAGCTGGTTTTCCTCAATGGTTACATCGAGTTGATCTCGGGTGAACCCGGCGACTGCCAGCGTGATCCGCAGGCACTCGGGTGCGCCGCTGATACGGTCGCAACGCTCGATGTTGTAGGGAGGATAGCCGTCGGCACCCTTGACGACGCGGTCGAGCACGCGCTCGATTTCGTCGAAGCCAAGCAGGAACGGACTGGATAACGAGGGAACACGCGACATAGTTTACAAAGCCCTCTCGAAGCGACTTTGGCATTTCAGGGCCCTTGCGGCACCCCATGGCGACCGGATGGCGGCATGCCGCCCGGTTACCAGCAATATGGGCATGATTTGCGCAGCGTTCAAGCTCTTGGGGAACCGTGACAAATTGGCTCTCTCGGCGTCATTCCGGGGCGACCGGAGGGAGCGAACCCGGAATCTCGAGATTCCGGGTTCATCGCTGCGCGACGCCCTCAGATGTGCAATTGCACATCGGAGAATGACGAGGAGCAGCCTACAGGTCGATCCGCTGGCGGCCGTCGGCGCTGAACAGATGCAGGTTCTCGCGGGGGGCCACCGCCTTGATCCGTTCGCCGATGGCGGGTGCGACCGCGCCGGGAATCCGCACGATCACCTCGCCCGGCGGCAGTTCGCCGGGATTGGCGGCGACGCCCTGAATTTCGTGCTGACGGGTGCCGTAAATGAAGGTCTCGGCCCCGACCCGCTCGATCGCCTCCACCGTGAGGTCGAGCGCGATGCCGCCGGCAATGGTCTCGCTCGAAATGATGAAATCCTCGGGGCGGATTCCGAGGATCCCGGCCTCGCTGGTGGCGCGGCTGTCGCCGGCGAACTGCGCCCGGATCTCGTCTGACCGCAGCGGCATCAGGTTCATCGGCGGCGCGCCTATGAAGGAGGCGACGAAGGTGGTGGCGGGCTTCTGATAGATGTCGAGCGGATTGCCGATCTGTTCGACCCGGCCGCTGTTCATCACCACCAGAATATCGGCCAGCGTCATCGCTTCGAGCTGGTCGTGGGTGACGTAGATCGAGGTGGTCTGCAATCGCCGCTGCAGTTTGCGGATCTCGACGCGCATGGCGATGCGCAGCTTGGCGTCGAGGTTCGACAGCGGCTCGTCGAACAGGAACACCTTCGGCTGGCGCACGATGGCCCGTCCCATCGCGACGCGCTGGCGCTGACCGCCGGAGAGCTGTTTCGGCTTGCGATCGAGCATGGTGGTGAGTTCGAGAATGCGGGCGGCTTCCTGCACCCTGGTGTCGATCTCGGGCTCCGGCATGCGCCGGTTGCGCAGACCGTAGGCCATGTTGTTGTAGACGCTCATATGCGGATAGAGCGCGTAATTCTGGAACACCATGGCGATGTCGCGGTCGGCCGGCTCGATCTGGTTGACGATGCGTCCGCCGATATCGATGTCGCCCGAGGTGATGGTCTCGAGGCCCGCGACCATGCGCAGCAGGGTCGACTTGCCGCAGCCGGAGGGGCCGACCAGCACGCAGAACTGGCCGTCGCCGACCTCGAAGTCGATGCCCTTGATGGCCTCGAAGCCGCCGAGGTAGGTTTTGCGGACGTCGCGGAGAACTACGTTGGCCATCTCAGTCCTACTTCTCCGTCTCGACCAGGCCGCGCACGAACAGCCGCTGCATGAATATCACCACCGCCACCGGCGGCAGCATGGCGAGGACGGCCGTCGCCATCGCCAGCTGCCATTCGGCCAGCTCATCCGTCGTGACGAGCATTTTCTTGATGCCGGTGACGATGGTCTGCATCGAATCCTGCGTGGTGATCAGCAACGGCCACAGATACTGATTCCAGCCATAGATGAACTGGATCACGAACAATGCGGCGATCGTCGTGACCGACAGCGGCAGCAGGGTATCCCAGAAAAACCGGAAAGGTCCGGCGCCGTCGATGCGCGAAGCCTCCAGCAACTCGTCCGGCACGGTCATGAAGAACTGCCGAAACAGCAGCGTGCCGGTCGCCGAGGCGATCAACGGCAGGATCAACCCGGCATAGGTGTCGAGCATGCGCAGGTCGGCGACGACCTTGTAGGTCGGATAGATGCGGACCTCGACCGGCAGCATCAGCGTGACGAATATGATCCAGAACGCGGTCTTGCGGAACGGAAAGCGGAAATACACCACCGCATAGGCGGACAGGATCGAAATGCAGATCTTGCCCACCGCAATCCCGATTGCGGAGATGAACGAATTGAGCAGCAGGCGGCCGACCGGCTCGGGGGCGGTGCGGGAGCCGCCGACGAAGATGGCGCGGTAGTAGTTTTCCAGCGCGTGGCCGCCCAGCGACAGCGGCATCCGCCCGCCGACCACGGTCGCGGCGTCATGGGTCGAGGCGATCATCGCGACATAGACCGGAAAAGCGACGATGAATACGCCAAGCGTCAGGATGGCGTAGGCGATGATGTCGTTCCACGGGCGATGTTCGACCATCAGTACTGCACCTTGCGCTCGACATACTTGAACTGCACCGCGGTCAGCGCGATGACGATGACCATCAGCACCACCGATTGCGCCGCCGAGCCTCCGAGGTCGCCGCCGAGCCGGCCATCCGCATAGACCTTGTAGACCATGGTGGTGGTGGCGCCGGCGGGGCCGCCGCCGGTTACCGCGTCGATGATGCCGAACGTGTCGAAGAATACGTAGACGACGTTCACGACCAGCAGAAAGAAAGTGGTCGGTGACAGCAGGGGAAATATGATGGTCCAGAATCGTCGCATCGGACCCGCGCCATCGATCGCGCCGGCCTCGATCACGCTCTTGGGGATCGACTGCAGTCCGGCGAGAAAGAACAGGAAATTATAGGCGATCTGCTTCCACACCGCGGACATCACCACCAGCGTCATGGCGTG
>NZ_JAUYQU010000009.1 GCF_030697065.1 Bradyrhizobium sp. | reverse complement strand
TTCTCGGCTTCATGATCTACGTAGTCATCGCATTTGCCTTCAGGCTTGCCCTACGCGGACGGCCATCGACCAAAACATATCGCGAATTCAGCGATCTCCTCGCTCGCGGCGCAATGGGGTTGTCGATGTTGTACTTCATGTATCTCGGCTTCGTCGTCGTCGAGCCGCCCAGGGTGGGTGTCCCGTCCGTGGTGTTTGGGCCGTTCATGATGCTGGCGCTGACGATCGGCGCCGGGCTCGGCGGCGTCATCCTGCTGTTGGTCTTCATGGGAGCGGGGAAGAAGCCCGAGAGGGCCGAGGGCCAGCGCAAAAAGCAGCGTCGGGCAGCGTAAGGCCCCATGGCGCACACGGTGGGCACGAGATGAGGAATGACCGGTTTTGCTGGATTTATAGGTTGCCGGCGGATGTCGCGATCCGGGGGCGGACTTTGCCCGGCATGGCCGGGTTTGCGCGCTAGAACACGGAATCCCGGGATACGCGAAAAGGCAACGAAACCTACATGAAGAGCCATTCCATGCAGATCAGCTTTCGATGTACCGCAAAAACGGACCCCGATGAATTCAGGACGATCTCTGTCGCCTGGCCGAATTTCGAATTGTCCTGCGATTGTGACGGTTTCAATGGCGTGATCTGCAGTCATATCGATGCGACCCTTGTAGCGGGCGAACGAGCCATGGTCCCGGAAGAAGATTGGGACCTGGCAGATCAGGCGATGGTATCGGTTCAAGACCTCATTCTCGTTCCTCCGGACTGGAGAGGTGCATGGCGTCAAGACCTTGTGTGGCGCGGGTTTACTTCTGTTAGACGCGGGCCTCGGCGAATAGTTGGCGAGGATGGTAAGCCGGTCGTCTGTTTTACCGGCGCCATGCCACGCCCACGAAAGTCTCTCATCGCGGAGGCTGAGGCAGCTGGATGGGACGCGGTGGATAATCCCCATTCAAAACTTGATGTCCTGGTCGCGGCCGATCCGAATGGCAAAAGCGCCAAATTGGCGTTCGCCAGGAAGAACGGGATTCCAGTCCTGACATTTTCCGAATGGGGTTCTCTGACGATTGACGGTGAAATCGTCCAATAAACGCCGGAACAGCTGAGTGGTCCGTGTCCGGGTGCGCGTCTCCGACTGCGCTAGGCGCTGTTACTCAGTCAGAATTTTTCAAAACGTAGCTGGCGTCTTATGGCCCGCGCTCGGCGACTTGGGTTGCCGCCGTCTAACACGCATGCAATCATTTCAATGTTCTACGGGAGCACTAGGGGGCCCTTTATGCTCGTCGCCGCACCCGGCCATCCAAGATTAAAGGGTAGCTTAAGAGGCTACCCTTTTTTTGTTTACAACCGAAACGAGCGAAGGATTAACTTGTTCCCATGAAAGTCCCGAGCCTGAGATCCGAACATAAAAGCAATCAGGATCAATCCAGAAACTTTCAGACGCAGCGGTGTGTAAGAGCTATATCACCTGATTCCCAGTTTTACGGTTGGTCGTAAGATACTTTGAAACCGTCGGATGGATGGAGCGAAGCGATACCCATCGATTGCTATTGAACCCTACAGCTGCCCTTTTCTGTTACCAGCGTGAATGCTATATCTCGGACATGACCACCGCCGAAGACATCGAGAAAGCCATCGAACAGCTCGCCCCGCGCGAGCTTGAACGCCTTCGCGCCTGGTTCGAAGCCTTCGACGCCCGGCAATTCGACGCCGCGATCGAGCGGGACATCGGCGCCGGCAAGCTGGATGCCCATGCGGAAGAGGCACTCGCCGCGCACCGCGCCGGGCGCTCGCGCGATTTGTGAGGCATTCCGCTTCATCAAAATTCTGGACAGCCTACGAGGCTTTGCCGCTTCAGGTTCGAAAGCTGGCCGACGCGAACTTTGAGCTTCTGAAACGCGATCCACGCCATCCGTCGCTGCAGTTCAAGAAAGTCGGACGATACTGGTCGGTCCGGGTCGGGCTCCGCTATCGGGCCCTCGCCGTAGACGTGGACGGCGGCTATCTCTGGTTCTGGATCGGCTCGCATGCCGACTACGACAGATTGATTGGCTGAAGGTCGCAAACCCGTAGCGCGGATGTGCGTAAACGTAATCCGCCCTGTCACACAATCCGGTCGGTGCAATATGCTGCGCTATGCTCGGGAATTACGTTGACAGTGCACTAAACTGGCGAAGCTATTAAACGGAAGCTATTAAACGCACTGTCACCGTAGCGCGTAGGATGGGTTGAGCGAAGCGATACCCATCACCTGGTTTCATGCCTCGATGGGTTTCGCAAACGGCTCAAATCAACCATCCTGCGCGCTCGAAGCACCGCAACGACCAGTGCGACTCGCTACGCGGGCTTGAGCCCGGGATTCTCGATTTGAAACGTGGCGTCCGCCTGATCGAGCGGCTTCGACGTATCGATTCGATCGAGGAACAGCTGAAAACCTCGATGCCGGATGAACCTGTCACGGAAGTTTGCCGAAAAGTATGACCGGTACCGTCTATCATCGCTACGATCGGCCAGTCCGGGCGCCCAATTCCACGTGGCATCGTTGATAAAGCGCTCTCGATCCGGCGAACCTGGAGGTGGCATCTTGCCCATCACCAGCCTGAAGTCCTTGTGACGGAGGAAATACCCCCTGAGATTTTCATTGCGTGCCTCAAACATCACGCCATAGGTAGAGCCGAACGCGCTGCGAATGAGAAACGTCGCATCCAGCCGATCCCGCTCGCCCGACGTATACGAAACTTCGGCGAGTTCGACCTGGAAATTTCTGTGGCGAATGTAACGCCTGTTGTAGTTGTAGGAACGGAAACTTGTCGAAGGGCCGATCGCCTGGGACAGCGCCTGCAGGGGCGCTCCGATGCTGCCCAGAACCGCCGACGCGGCCGATGCCTTGATGAGTGTGCGACGAGAAAAGGTCATCTGCTTTCCTCCCGTTATTGCTGCGCATCCTGTGTGCGCAAACAAATGCTAGCACAATCTTGGGTAAAGAGTGTGAAGCAGTTCACTCTGAATGCGGAATTTCGCGGCAGGCGCGCAAGCTGCTGCATGGATTGCTTCGTCGCAAGGGCTCCTCGCAATGACGTCGAAGGAGCTGCATCCCGCGGCATGGGTGATGCCGTTCATGCCTGGATGCGTTCAGCAAGTCCCCCAACGTCCTGCGCGCTGATCTCAGGCTTCGCTGCCGATCTCTGCGGATCGGAACTGTTCCGCTTCGGAGAAGGAAAACGTAATCTCGTCGAGGGCCACACCGAACTGCCAGGCGATCTTCTGCGGGAGAGCTTTCCTCCAGTACAGGCTCTGCTCGTGCAAGGAGCCGTGATCGCCTTCCAGGTGCTTCTTCGGACACCCGCCCCAGCAGACCGGAAGAAACGAACAGCGGCTGCAGTTGGGCTGAAGGGTCGGGTCGAAGGCGTCCCACCATCCTGCGTCGGGCCCCGGCGACATTTCGCGCCCGGCTCCGCGGAACGCGACCGGCCGGTTCTTCTCGCCGACCTGAAGCCCGCAACGATAATGGTTGCCGTCGGCACCTATGACGATGGAATCGTTTGCCAGCGCCGCGCACACCGAGGTCCGCGGCAGCGGATAGATCGACCTCGTCGTGGTCTCGTCGAGGGTTGCTTCATCAGGCACAAGCCGGCGTGCCCGCGCGCGAAGCGTTTCGAACTCGTCCTCCGACAATTTCGTGCGACTGAGGAAACCCGCGCGCTCCGAAAAGTCCGATATTCGGGCAAGCTGGAAGACGCACAGGAACGGCCGGTCAAACCAGCCGCGCAGCCTGCAAAAATCGATGAAGCCTTCCAGGTCGCCCTGGTTGCCACGGTCCGAGTTGAACCGAAGGTCCACCCGGACGACTTCAAGCAACTTGTCGACGACCTCGACGGCCCGGTCGAACGACGAAACGGACGGCCCGGATGCTCTGCCCTTCCGATACCTCCGTCGCTTGTCGTGATTGACCTTGAGCCCATCAAACGAAATCTGGACCTGACGGATGCGGTGCTCTCGGATGAAGGCGGCGGCGTCTTCAGGCCAGCACGTTCCGTTCGAGATGACCGAGGCGGAATAACTGACTTTCAGCTCTTCGCAAAGCGCCTGGAGGGCGATCGACGCTGCCTCGATGAACCCGATGTTGAGAAGCGGTTCACCGCCGTACCAGTCGACGTGAAGACTGTCTCTTCCCGACGCTGCCAGACGCCCGCGCGTCCAATCGACTATTCCCGGAATATCCCGGGCGGCGAGCGCGTCGTTCGATCTCGATTCATAACAATAGTAACATCCGAGATTGCAGTCCTGCGTCGTGGTCAGGGTCAGGACCATCGGGGTACGGCCGCGCGCGAGCCAGTACCGCTCCCGAATGGCGCCCAGGTCGTCGAATTCCCGTTCGACCAGAAAGCCGCCCCGACGCAACCCGCCGAGGAGCGAGCGGGGTATGATCCCCGCGGCCACGTTTCGCGGCGGACCGCAGAGCAACCGCGCAAGTTCACGCGCATCCTGGCCCGCCAGGCGGATCGATGCGCCGCTGCCGGCATTGTAAAGGATGCTGTCGTCGCCGATCGGGACGAGAAAATTATACCTCGACGACCGCAGCGTCTCGCGAGGAGGCTTCGTCACTTTTCGATGTCGATGATGGCAATACACATGTTGCTGCCGTAGCCACAAAGGCGCGCCCCGATTCGGGCAGCTTTCTTGAGGTCCGGCGTGATACTCTCGACCTGTACCACGTGCATTTTCGCGCCCGGACGTGCCTTCAGCCTCACGTCCTTGTCTTCCGAGACGATGAGACTCACTTTCGAGCTCTTGGCCGGCTTGCGTGCCATGGGTCACCTCCGCAGGAATAACAACCTATGGTGGCGCGAAAAAAGTCCAGGGTCAAGCGTTTGTCGAAACGCCGCAGGACAGTTCACGCGGCCCTGCCTTGCCGTCGTTCTCGTTGTCCGCCGCCCAAAACCTTGCCATTCCGGCCGGACTCAACTATCTTACTTTCATCTTACCGGATGAAGCCGCCATGTCCCCCAGGCAGAAACTGACCACCATTGTCTCGACCAAGGGCCAGGTGATCTTGCCCAAGGCGATCCGGGAGCGGTTGCGCTGGCCCGCCGGAACGGAACTGACGGTGGAGGATACCGCCGAGGGCGTGCTGCTGAAGGCGAAGCCCGCCTTTGCGGCCACCCGGCCGAAAGACGTGTTCGGCTCCCTGCCCTGCAAGGGGCCGGCAAAGTCGATCTCGGACATGAAGGCAGGGATCGCCGCCGAGGCGAAGCGGCGGCATGCTCGCAATCGATACTAATCTCATCGTCCGCTATCTCGTGGCGGACGATCCTGCACAGGCTGCCCGGGCGCGCAGGCTGATCGATAATCACGACGTCTTCGTCTGCACTACGGTCCTGCTGGAGACCGAGTGGGTGCTGCGGAGCGTCTATGGATTTACCGTGGCCCAGTGCGCCAGCGCGCTTTCCGATTTTGCCGGACTGCCGCGCACCCGCCTGGAAGATGCCGCCGCCGCGGCGAAGGCGCTGGCCTGGATGCGGCAGGGCGTGGACTTTGCGGATGGCCTGCATCTGGCCGGCGCGGAAGGCTGCGAGGCCTTCATCAGCTTCGACCAGGATTTTGCCAAGTCCGCCAACGCCCTCGGCGGCATCAAGGTGCGGGCGCCCTGACGCCGGCCGCGTGGCTGGCCCGCTAGGGACGAAAGGTGACGGACTACGCTCTCGTAATCCGCCCCACTCCCCTCATCCTCTCACTTCGCCAACCCCAGCGACTTCAGCGCCTTGCCGTTGTCCTCGTTGTCGGTCTTCATGAACTCGCCGAACTTGGCCGAATCCAGATAGATCATGTCGAAGCCGCGACGGTTCATGAAATCCTTGAACTCCTGGCTGTCCCAGATCTTCTTGATCGCGGTTTCGTATTGCGCGACGATTTCCTTCGGCACGCCCTTGGGCGCCGCGAAGCCGCGCCACACGCCCTTGTGCCACTTGTGACCCGTCGCCTCCTCGGTGGTCGGCACGTCGGGGAAGTTCGGCGCGCGCGTCGGGGAGAAGAACACCAGGCTGCGCAAACGCCCCGCCTTGATCAGCGCCTCGGCTTCCGGCATCGAGCAGGAGACGAAATCGACGCCCCCGGCCGCGAGGTCGGTCAGCGCGGTCGCAGCGCCGGTGGACGGCACCCAGCGGATCGAGCCGGGCGACAGCCCGTCGGCCTGCATCAGGCCGGCGAGCGCGACATGCCAGCTTCCGCCCTGCCCGGTGCCCGAGGCCACCACCTTGTTCGGGTTCGCCTTGATGTGCGCGAACAGGTCCTTGACGGTCTTGTGGGGCGAGTCGGCCTTGACGTGGATCGCGGCGGGATCCTGGTTGACCAGCGCGATCGGCGTGTACTTCTCGAAGGTGAGATCGGTCAGCCCCACCCAGTGCATCAGATTGATCTCGAGCGTGATGAGGCCGATCGTGTATCCGTCGGGGGCCGCGGTGGCGATCGCCTGGTGGCCGATCACGCCCGAACCGCCGGTGCGGTTGGTGACGTTCACCGGCTGCTTGAGATCGCGTTCCAGCATGGCGCCGATCTGGCGCGCCACCGCGTCGGTGCCGCCGCCGGCGGCCCACGGCACGATCAGCGTGATCGCCCGCTCCGGAAACGCCGCTCTCGCGCTGCCGGCGCCGAACAGGGGTGCTGCCGCAAGCGCCGCAAGCGCCAAAATTCCCAGATGTTTTCTGATTTGATTGCCGACCTGATTGCCGAGCTGGCGAAACGACATTCGCAAATCCTCCCGCTTTGTTTTTGTTGCGCCGCGTGAACCCCCGCGACGCCGCGCTTTTGCGCTGTTCGCATTCCGACGGCGCCACGCCGACATGTCAAGCGGAAGTGCGTGGGAGGGCAGCGGCGAAGCGACGCCCACCGCTTCACCAACGTCATCGCGAGGAGCGCGCCATGACGTGGATGGATCGATGCCGCGCGCCGGGCACCGCCGCGGCTGCGGTCACCGGGTGTTGCCGGCCGCATCGCGCCAATCTAGGGTGATGTCATGCAGGACAAAGTAACGGAAGCGGTCAGGAAGCAGTACGAGGCGTACAGCTATCCGCCGCCGATCGAGGATGCCGAGCAATTCCTGAAGCAATGGGGACCGCTGACCTGCGACCCCAAATTTGCCGGCATTCAACTGTGGCCGGAGGGCCGGCCGCGGCAGGACCTGCGCATCCTGTGCGCCGGCTGCGGCTCTTCCCAGGCGGCGCTGATCGCGCTCAACAATCCGGACTGTTCGGTGGTCGGCATCGATCTGTCCGAGGCCAGTCTCGCGCATTCGAACCGTCATCGCGAGCGACACAACCTCGGCAACCTCGAGCTTCGGCAACTGAGCCTGCTCGATGTCGGCGAACTGGATCGCACCTTCGACCTGATCATCTGCACCGGCGTACTGCATCACCTTCCCGATCCGGACGCCGGACTGAAGGCGCTCGCCGATGTGCTCGATACCAGGGGAAGCATGGCCATCATGCTGTACGGGACCGCCGGGCGCGCCGGCGTCTATCTGCTCCAGGATATTTTGCGGCGGCTCGGCGCCGGTCCCGATGCCGAGGGCCTGAAGCTCGCGCGCGAGCTTCTGAAATTCGTCCCGCGGAACCATTACCTGATCGCGCCGACCGGCAGGCTGCCCCAGGACCTCGCCGACGATGCGGGGATCGTGGACATGCTGCTGCACCCGCAGGACCGCGCCTATTCGGTGCCGCAGATCATGGCGTTCGTCGAGACGGCCGGGCTGGTTTTCTCCGGCTGGAGCGACAACGCCCTCTATTGCGCCGACCGGTTTCTGAGCGGCGAGTTGCTGGAACGGGTGCTCGCGCTCCCGGCCGTCGAGCAGTGGGCCATCATCGACAATCTCACTTTGATCAACGGGCGGCACGATTTTTTCGTCAGGAAGCCGCAGAGCGCGCGCTTCCTCACATGTTTCGATACCGATGATTTTCTGTCCTATGTCCCGCTCATCCGCGCCGGCACAAGGCTTGGCGGCGACGCCAATGCCTTGATGCTGACGCGCCCCTCGCTGCATGGCGAGCTGGCGATCCCGATATCGCGGGCCGAAGCCATGCTGCTGGAGCAGGCCGACGGCAACAGGACCGTCTCGCACATCCTGTCCCACCCCTCATTCGCGCGGCTTCCGCCCGTCCAGCGGACGAATTTCGCGCGCGACGCCTGCGAACGCATGTGGCGATCGGGGCACGTCCTGTTCGGCCGATCCGGCACGTAGCCCAGTCATCGCCGTCCCTGCGAATGCGTGCGAACGTCAGGCACGACGGGCGTTTAATCTGTCCTACGCATTCGAACCCGGCCACGAAGACTGATCCTTCGGCAAACGGCCGGTCGGGTCGTGTACTTCAACGAGGTGCGGCAGGGACGGCCCCCAGCGCCACAAAACGAGATTCGACATGTCCGGCCTTGCACCATTCGCGAAGGACGGCACCAGAATTCCGGCAGCGCCTTTTGCAATCAGGCGCGCAGCCATGTCCCAGGACGCAGGCGTCCGGCCGTGGGCGCGGTCGTCGGCCCAGGCACATGACAAAGCTGCAATATCTGCGTCCTCGGCAGCTCTCCCCGTATCGGTTCGCAGATCGACGACATCCTCGACATCGACGTTGTAGCTGCAGATGGTCAGCGGATCGATCCGATGGCCGAAGCCATGACCCATCTCGACCAGCATTCCCTCGATGGTCAGCGCCAGATACAGCGCGGGCGTACCTGCCGGATTGAACCTTCCGCCTTTGGCCGCGGCACCGTCGCCGGAAAGCGGCGACCATGCCCACCTCGGGTCATGCCCGCGATAACCGACACCCACCCATCTCAAGCAAAGCCACCGGTGGCGATGTGATCGAGATAATCCCGGACCGCGGCCGCCTTGCCGTCCTTGACCAGCGACTCTGCGGTGCGGCCACCGAATGCGGCGATCGGCTCCGCCCGATACCAGGCCATGGCCTGCCTTTCGCCGCCGGCCCAGTCGGCGATCCGGCCGACGATTTCCAGCATTTCGGTCGCACGGGCCTGGGTTTTGGGAGCCGAGACGCGTGATGACCGATAGACCGTCTCCGGACTGACGCCGATGGTTTCGGCGAGTTGCAGCTTCGACATGCCGAAGCGTTTCACGACATCCTCGACGTTCAACACGCCTTCCCGGTCCAGAAAATGCGTGACCAGATTTCCGCCCCGCAGCGCAGGCGCGACAGCCCCGCCTCTGGACGGTTCGGATCCGCCAGCCATCTTGCCCGGGCCCTTCGCGCCCCGAATCGTGCGCCTAGATATCGCCATCGCAATCACCTGGATGCCATATATACATGGCATAATATATGGCATGGATGCCGGCTCGTCCAGCCAGGAATCGAAATACCCTATCTAAATACCTCCAACTTGGTTGTTTCTGGCATTGCATGGGGTTGTTTTCAACATTTTGGTTGGAGGGGTGGCCCGCCCTCGCCGGCGGCCATTTGCGGCATGACGCGGGATCGCGTATTGCGGCCCACCCGGTCGAATCCAGGAGCCCATCATGCAAGTCGCGGTCATCGGCGCCGGCGCCGTCGGGTGTTACTATGGCGGCCTGCTGCTGCGCGCCGGGCATGAGGTGACCTTCATCGGCCGGGCGCCGCATGTAGACGCCATCAACGCCCATGGCCTGCTGCTGGACCTCAAGGGTTTTGCAGGCCACCTGCCCGCCAGGGCCGCGACCGACGCCGGCGCCCTCGCCGCGCCGGACCTCGTGCTGGTCTGCGTCAAGTCGGCCGATACCGAAGCGGCGGGCCGCGCGCTGGCCGGCCATCTGCGACCCGATACATCCATCCTCAGCCTGCAGAACGGCGTCGACAATGCGCAGCGGCTGCGCGCCGCCACCGGCCACCCCGTGATCGCCGCCGTGGTCTATGTCGGCAGCGAAATGGCCGGGCCCGGCCATGTCAGGCATCACGGCGGCGGCAACCTCGTGATCGGCGCGTCGCCGGCCAGCGAGGCGCTGGCGCAGGCGCTGCGCGACGCCGGCATTCACACCACCATCGCCGGCGACATCGAGGCCGTGCAATGGACCAAGCTGATCACCAACTGCGCCTTCAACGCGCTGTCCGCGGTGGCCGGCATCGCCTACGGACCGATGCTGCAGGTCGAGGGGACGAGGGATGTCATTGCCAGCGCCGTGCGGGAAGCCGCCGATGTC
The DNA here is from genome assembly GCF_030697065.1 of Bradyrhizobium sp. Taxonomy (GTDB): domain Bacteria; phylum Pseudomonadota; class Alphaproteobacteria; order Rhizobiales; family Xanthobacteraceae; genus Bradyrhizobium. The sequence continues at coordinate 15,932 of NZ_JAUYQU010000009.1, read as the reverse complement.
GCCCGCGCCTGCGGCGTGGCGATCCCGCCCGATATCGAGGCGCAGATCATGAAGATCCCCGCCGCGATGCCGAACCAGACCTCCTCCACCGCGCAGGACCTTGCGCGCGGCAAGCCCGGCGAGATCGACTTCCTCAACGGCCATGTGGTGCGCAAGGGCGCCGAACTCGGCATCGCCACGCCGACCAACCAGGCGCTGCAGGTGATGGTGAAGCTGGCGGAACGCGGCCGGCAGTTGTCGCCGGGCCGGAATCCGGCGACGTCATAGCGACGCGGATAGTCGAAGGTCTCTCCCTGCCGGCGGGCGCCGGCAAGGAGAAAGAGAGCAAGGTCTCAGGCGGCCTTGCTGACGGCGGGTTTCAGATGCGCCAGCCGCGGCAGCACTTCCTGCTTCAGCAGCCGCAGCGAATTGTGCCAGGCCTCCGGCTTGTGCTTGTAGTCGAAGCCGAACACCAGCAGCGTGCCGAAGCCGCCGACCTCGCGGTAGATCTTCTCGATCTTCTCGGCCACCGTCGCGGGCGAACCGATGATCCAGTTGTGCCTCGCGCAATAATCGACGGTGACGTCGCCGTCAGGCACATCCGGCTGATGCTTGAGATAATCCTTGAAGCCGAAGTGGCCGAGCAGCGGCAGGAAGTATTCGCTCATCATCCGGCCCATCATGTCGCCCACCGACAGCCGCCAGGCCTCCTCGTCAGTGTCGGCGACGAACACCTCGCGAACCATCCGCCAGTCCTGCCGGTTCGGCGTGCGTCCGGTCTTGGCCGCGCCGATCTCGACCGATTCCCAGTGGCTCGAGACATAGGCCGGGTTGAGGTTGAGGCTCATCGGGATATAGCCGCGCTCGCCCGCCAGCTTCAGCGTGTCGGAGCCCTTGCTGAGACCGGCCACGCCGATCGGCGGATGCGGTGCCTGCAGCGGCTTGATGTGCGGCTTCAGGAAATCGAACATCACGTCGGGCTTGGACACCGTCCAGAATTTGCCGTTGTAGGTCCAGGGCGCGTCCTCGGTCCACATCTTCAGGATGATCTCCAGCGCCTCGCGGGTCATGTCGCGGTTCTGGCCGGACATGCCGTCGACGTTGAACATCGCCCAGTCGCTCGGCAGGCCGGAGGCGGCGACGCCGAAATTGAGCCGGCCCTCGGAGAGATGGTCGAGCATTGCGACGCGGTTGGCGAGTTCGGCGGGATGGTGGTACGGCAGCAGGAAGCCGCCGGGACCGAGGCGGATATTTTTGGTCTGCAGGAACGCCTGCGCCAGCAGCAGATCCGGCGACGGATGCGGCTCCCATGGCGCGGTGTGGTGCTCGCCGATCCAGGCTTCCTGGTAGCCGAGTTCGTCGGCCCAGCGCAGCACCTGCAGATCCCAGTCGTGGCCTTCCTTCAGCCCGCACTCCGGCGGATGCGAAGGCATGGTGAAATAACCGATTTCCATGAGGCTTCCTTCCCTGTTTTTTGTTCATTGCAGAACGCTTGGCAGCACGTCTTTGCGCGCGTTGAGCCTGCCACCGCCCGGCGCGCGCGCTGGCCGCCGGACGTCGCAATCAGGGACGCAGCCGTTCTACCGCTGCGGCCCCGACAGCGAGATCTCCTGTTCGGCGCGGAACACGTTGGCGTAAAGGCTGGCGATCCAGCGACGCCCGCTCGACGTCATGTTGAGATAGCGGATTTCGGTCTGGATATGGGGCGCCACGCTGTTCCAGTAAAATTGCGGATAACGATTGACGATATCGGCGGGCGAGTCATAACCGAGCTGGCGGTTGATGCCGACCTCCTCGAATTCATGATAGAGCGCGTTGGCCTTCCGGATATAGTTGGGATCGCCGAGCTGTCCGATGAAATCCGCCGCGCGGACGATCGAGGCGATCTCATCGTATTGCTGGTCCGGCAGCGGCGGAAACCTCGTGCCTTCGATCGCATCGGCGATGCGCTGCCTGTTCAGCGGACCGACGCCCTCGATCCGCCGCATCACATAGAGCTTCGATCGGTCAACATGGTGCGGCATCAGCCCGGCGTCCGATGAGCCGCGCGGCAACGTCACCTTGCCGCCGGCCGCATCGATCACGAAGCCGTCGGCGTCGTCGTCCCGGAACAGGCCACGGACATAGCCGATGTCATGGGCCAGGCAGGCAATGATGACATGGGCATAGTCGTCCGCGGTCATGTGACAGTGCAAGGCGCGGCCGCGCAGGATATCGTGGCCCGCCAGCGTGACCAGCAGCGTGTGCTCGACATTGTGGTAAAGCGCGTCGCTGTTGCCGATGCATTCGAGCGCGATCCGGGCCGCGCTCGGCACGATCTCCACCAGCGATTGAGAGGGCCCGAACCGGCGGCGCATATAGGACCGGAGAAATTCCTCCAGCGCGTCCGCCGCCAGTTCCGGTATGGTCATCATCGATGCTGCCCTGCTTCCGACCGTCTCTCGCCCGCTCCCGAAACTTTCGTTCACTGGTAGCGGCGCCAGCATAGCGCATCTCGGGCTCGGTCAAAGCGCGGAATTATATTGCGGTGCGCTGCCCGGCGCCCGGCTCCGGCGACCAATCTAGGGCGCCCTGGTTGCACCCTCGGGTGAGGCTTGCCTGGAAGCGGAGAAGATTTCCCAGGTCACCATGAACATGGCTGCGATCAACGGACCGATCACAAAGCCATTCAGACCAAACACTTCAATGCCACCCAGCGTGGAAATCAGCACGACATAGTCCGGCAGCTTGGTATCCTTGCCGATCAGGAACGGACGCAGGACATTGTCCACCAATCCGATCACGACCACCCCGTACACGATCAGACCGATGCCCTCCCACACGGCGCCGGTTGCCAGCAGGTAAAGCGCGACGGGCCCCCAGACAAGGCCGGCGCCGATCGCCGGCAACAGCGACAGGAAGGCCATCAACACCGCCCACAACAGCGCCGCGTGAATCCCCAGAAACCAGAATGCCAGGCCACCCAGCGCACCCTGAACGATCGCCACCAGAATGCCGCCTTTCACCGTCGCGCGAACGACATCGGCTAGCCTCGTGAACAGAGCGGTTTTCTGGTTGGCGCGAAGTGGAATATCCCCCTTGACTCGCTCGGTCAGCGCCCTGCCGTCGCGCAACAGGAAGAACAGCAGGTACAGCATGATGCCGAGGCCGATCATGAAGTCGAACGTGTTCAGTCCGATGCTGAGCGCCTGGGGGCCCAGTACCTCTCCGCTTTGCACCAGGCCGGATGCCAGTTTTTCGCGAGCCGCCGAGAGATCCGTCAGGCCGAAGCGATCCAGCAGGCCCTTGGCCCAGGCCGGCAGGGCATCGACCATGCGCTGAACGAAGCCGGCGATATCGTACTCTCCGGACTTCACCTTCGCGTAAAGGCCGGAAGCTTCCTGCACCAGGGAAGCCGCGATCATGATCAGCGGCAGAATGACCATGGCGACGATGACCAGCACCGTCCCCAGCGCGGCGAGATTCGGCCGCCTGCCCGTCCGCCCCAGCAGTCTCCGGTTGAGCGGCGCAAAAATCAGGGCGCCGACGATCGCCCACAGAATGGCGCCGTAGAACGGCAGCAGTATCCAGCCAAACGCCAAACTGACGGCGAGCAGCAACAATAGAAAAGTCTGATTTTCGAGCCTGCGCACGGCGGCCTGTCCTTCTCGTCGGTTTGCCGCTCTGCCGTCTCGATGAGCCGGCGGCGCTCCATCCTGCATGTCCTATAGAACAATTGGAGCCCGGTCGTTAAGCTTTCGGAACCACCCATGTTCCGGGATCACGCCGGGGTTATTTGAACGGAGGCGCCAAACGCGCTACGAATTCGGCACTTATCGAAGCTGTTTTAATTCCCGGAGGCGGTTCATGTCGTCCATTACCCGCCGCTGCCTGCTGTCGCTGGCGGCCGCCCTCGTTCCGGGCGCGGCGCTCGCCCATCACGGCTGGGGCGGATACGACACATCGAAGTCGTTTACGCTCACCGGCAAGATCCTTAAATCGGCATTTGAAAACCCGCATTGCGAGATCGAGATGGAGGTCGATGGCAAGCACTGGCACTTCGTGCTGGCGCCGCCCTCGCGCATGAACGCACGCGGCCTTACCGCGGACATGATCGCACCCGGCAAGACCTGCACCGTGTTCGGCTATCCCCACAGCAGCAAGCCGGACGAGGCCCGCATCGAATACGTGATTGTCGACGGCAAGCGCGTCGAATTGCGGTAGACCGGCGTGGAACAACAGCCGGCGGCATCGATCTTCCTTGCCCTGCAGGAAAGCGCGCTGGGCCATGCGATGCGCTCTTCGCCCGTGCTTTATCCCGCCGCAGAGATCCTCCATATCATCGGTTTCGTCGTGCTGGTGGGATCGATCCTGGCGCTCGATCTGAGACTGCTCGGGCTGGCGCGCGCGATTCCGATTCAGCCGATGGCCCAATTGCTGCTGCCGATGGCGCGGGTCGGCTTCGTGCTGGCGGTCAGCATGGGTTTTCTGCTGTTCAGCGCCGACGCCTCGCATGTGGTGCGCAATCCCGCGTTCCTGAGCAAACTGCTGCTGATCGCCGCGGCGCTGGTCAACGTCGTGATCGCGCATCTCGGACCGTGGCGGCGGCTGGAGCAGTGGGGCGCGGAAATGCCAGGGGGCACCGAGGCGCCCCTGGGCGTCAAGGCCACGGCGCTGCTGTCGCTGTTGCTTTGGCTCGGCGTCGTCTGCGCCGGACGCCTGATAGCGTATATGTAGCGAGATCCGATGCGCAGCATCCGTTTTGTCATCATTGCCATCCTGTTCGGCCTCGGCGCCGCGGCGGACAGCGCCGGCGCCGGTGAGGCCGAGGCGTGGTCCGGCCTGCGCGCCGGCAGGCATGTCGCGCTGATGCGGCATGCTGACGCGCCGGGCGGTCTTGGCGACCCCGCGGGTTATCGGGTCGACGACTGCGCCACCCAGCGCAATCTCAGCGCCAGGGGGCGCGCGGATGCCCTCAAGATCGGCGCGCGGCTGCGATCGGAGGGCATCGTGTTCGAACGAATCCTCTCCTCGCCCTGGTGCCGCTGCCTCGACACCGCCACGCTTCTGGAAATGGGACCGGTGAAAGCCGAGCCGACCTTCGGCAATGCGTTCGTGCTGAGAGATCAGCTGAACGCGCTGACAGCGGGCGCGCGCGCCGTAATCGATCAGTGGACCGGCAGCGGAAACCTCCTCGTCGTGACGCATGGCGCCAACATTGGAGCGCTCACCGGCATTCAGCCGGCGAGCGGCGAGATCGTCGTGGTCCGTGGCGGAAGCGGCGGCGGCCGCGAAGTGGTCGGCCGGCTGGCGCTCGATTGATACTCGCCGGTCGCCTTGCAGCGGCGCCGGCGCTTCGCTCCGTCAGCTTTGATGCGGTCCCTGCATCATCTTCATGGCATCCTCGATGTGACGCCATTCCCTGGCGTCTTCCGCCTCGCCCTTGCTCTCGCAAGCCTGCGCATTCCGTGCCGCTTTGGCGATCGCGCCGAAGCCATGCTGCTCGATCATCTGCCTCGCGATGGTGTGGATCTGCGTCTCGGATGTCATCTCGCGCACTCCCTGATCTTTCCGCTTCTTCCAGAAAACGGCTGAACCCGAGTTCTCGTTCCATCCTGCCGCGCCATATCCGGGGTTCCCGGGAACGGCTGCTGCAGCAGCCCCACACTCTCCATGCTGCCGCCTTGCTTTGGTCAAACCGGGCGGGACTCTGGAGCCGGGCAAAAGCTCGTCGACCAAGGGTTCGTCTGGACCGAGCACGGAGCGCCAATGCATTCCACATTGAAGTTGAGAGATTCCGATCCGCACGACGATTTTGCGATCGCTCCCGACGGGGTCACGGCCGCATGGGCCGACAAGGTTCTCGCCGACATCACCGGTGACGCCCGGATTGCTACCGGCTCCGCCGACCTGCAGGGTCCCAGGCGGCAGCCTCCTGCGGTCGCCGCGGCCGCGCCGATGGTCGATACCACCTTTCGCGCCACCGTCACCGACACTACCGCCGACGATGTCAGCGCCCCCGTCGCTCCCCCGTTGACCAGCCGCTTGGCGAAAATTGCGTTTTTGCTGGTATTCGCAATAGGCAGCGCTGCTGCAGCCGCCGCGTGGCGGAGCCATGGCGATACGGCGAAGCAGACGATCGCGAACTGGATGCCCGGTTTCGCAGCCGCCTCGCCGCCACCGGCGGAAACGGCGGCGCCGCCGGCGCAGACCGATACGCCCGCGGCTGAGGTCGTCGCGGCCGAGCAGACGCCTGCGCCGCCTGCAGAAGCTGCGGCGCAGCCTGCGGAAAGCGCGGCGCCGGCCGCCAGCGCGCCCTCCCCGGAGACGGCGCAGTTGCAGTCGATGGCGCGTGATCTTGCGGCCATGGCGCAACAGGTCGAGCAACTCCAGGCCAGCATTGCCGAACTGAAGGCGAGCCAGGAAGCAGCGTCCCGCGATCTCGCCAAATCGTCCGAGAGCAAGGCGGCCGAGACAAAGCCCGCCGCACGAAATCCGCGGCCGAGGACAGCAGCAGCGCCGCCCCGAACGGCCACAGCGCCTCCGCATCGGCCGCTGCCGGTCTATGCGCCCGCACAGGTCGCCGCGCAGCCGGCCCCGCCCGTGTCAACTCTGCCCGCGCCGCCACCACCGCCGGCCACGGGCCGGACGGAAGACGGCGAACCGATCGTCCGGCCGCCAATGCCGCTGCGCTGATCAATATCCGCCGAGCCACACCGAACAAAATGCGCGGTACGGCGTTAGCACGACGCACACCCCGGGTGACAACCGGCCATAACAGGGACGATGGACGCAGCGCAATTTTGCCGGTTTCTGCCTGCGACATCAACGTATCGGTACGCGTTTACATCTAACCTGTTCCCGGGGCGTGCACTTACGAAAATCCGACATCCGCCAGCACCGGCAGATGGTCCGAATAGGCCGCCGCATCGCGGTCGGTCCACGCCTTGGTCATGATCGCATTTGGCGTGGCGTAGATGCGGTCGAGCCGCAGCACCGGAAGCCGCGAGGGAAAGGTCCGCAACCGGGTTCGCACCGGACAGCGCGCCGCCAGCACCCTTCTTACCGACATCACCCAGAACCAGTCGTTGAAATCGCCGACCACGACGGTGCGCTGTGCGTCGACCAGCGCGGCGAGCGCCCGCGCCTGCGCGTAGCGCTCATGCAGGCTGAGGCCGAGATGGGTGGCCACGACGGTCACCTCGCCGATCGGCGAGCGAATCGCGGCCGAAATCGCCCGGCGCGGCTCGCGTTCCTGGTAGGACACGTCGGTCACTGCGGGCTCGGCGGCGAACGGCCAGCGGCTGATCAGCACCTGGCCATAATCGCCATCCTTGGTGACAATCGATCGCGCCGCGACACGATGTTCGCCGACCACGTCCGCCAGCGTGCCGAACACGTCGTCCTTGCGCCCGCGCGAGTCGACTTCCTGCAGGGCGACCACGTCGGGCGACCATTTCCGGATGATCGAGGAGACGCCTTCGAGGTCGAAATTCGGATTGAGGTTGAACGTGCCGTGCACGTTCCAGGTCATGATGCGGATGGTTTCCGTCACGCGCGGCGTCCGCTCCACCATGTCACCACGAACTGCACCACGAGACAGAGTGCGATCCACAGAACGATGGTCAGCCCGAGCGGGATCGCGTTCGACCACGACGCGTTGCTGGCGAAGTCCGCTATCTGCGCGCCGAGCGCTGCCATGGCGATGATGCCGGGCGCCATGCCGAGTACGGTGCCCGCCAGGAAATCGGTGAGGCGCAACTGGCTGGCGCCGGCCAGCACGTTGACGAGCGAGAACGGCGCGACCGGCACCATCCGGATCATCGCCACTGCGACCACGCCCTTGCCGACGATGCGGCGCTGGATCCGCAGGGCGCGGGCGCCGAGCAGCGATTGCAGCCGCTTGTGGCCGAGAAAGCGGCCGATCATGAACAGCAGCAGCGAACTTGCGAGCACGCCGGCGGTGGCGCTGAGAGCGCCGATCCAAGGCCCCAGCGCCGCCGCCGTCGCGGCGATCAGCACCACCACCGGGAACAGCACCAGCCCGCCGAGGACGAACGCCGCCACCGCATACAGCGGCGCCATGGCCGACTGCGAATACTGCGCGATGACCACGGAGACGTAGCTGATATCGGTAAACTCCCGCAGCGAGGTGGTGTGCCAGGCCAGCGCCAGACCGGCGAGCGCGGCTGCGGTGCCGGCTACCGCCCCCACGGTACGCGGGGTCCACATCCGCCGCGCGGTGCCCTGCAGATTGAGCGGTGTCTTCGGATCCGCGATCGGCTGGATGATGCCGGCCATCGCGCCAACCGCGGTCGTTTCGCAGTCGATGGGCAACAGGGCCCTGCCCGAGGCTGCAGCAGCATGGCGATCGAGAAATCCGAGCAGGTCATCCTCGTTGGCGGCGATGGTGTCTTCTCCGACGCCGCAAAAATGTCCGATCAGCGCGCGCCGCAGGCCGCGGATGAATTCACGGTGCTCGTCGCCGCCGGCTTCGAACGCCAGATCGCATTCGCTGTCCGCCCCCATCGACCGGTTGTTGAGGTTGGCCGAGCCTACCCGCAGGAACCCGTCGTCGACGATCATAACCTTGCTGTGCACCATCACGGCCGCCGTCCGTTCTCCATCCCCCACTGCCGGATAGAGAATGCGCAGCCGGTCCGCGACCCCGGCCGCGACGAATGGATCCATGAACCCGCCGCGGCCGCCATGCATCGCCTGCGATTCCAGCCATGATGAGTGCGCCTTCGGCGTTACGATCAGAACGTGCAGCGACGGCACGTCGGCCATCCGCCGCGCCAGCATTTCCGCGATCTCGGTGGCGCTGGTGAACTGGTTCTCGATGTAGATGAAGCGGCTGGCGGCGTTGATCGAGGCCTCGAACAGCCGCGCCACCTCGTCGACCCCCGCCTGCAGCGCGGTTCGCAACTCGGTCCGTGCGATGGCGGCACCGATCCGCCGCGCCCCTGCCGGCACCGATGCGGGCCAGCGATCGCCCTCGACGGTTTCGCAGGCTTCGACCGGGCAGCCCGCAGCGCGCCATCGCGCCGCCGCGATCTCGCCGAGTGCGGCCGCGGCCTCCCCCTCGACCAGGCACTGGACGTCGTGGAATGGCGGGTACGGCTCGCCGTCGGGATCGCGGCGCAGCGGATGGTCGGCGAGATGCTCGCTGGTGTCCCAGCGCCGGATCGTTAGGTCGAGCCCGCCGGAGAACGCAATCGCGTTGTCGATCACGACGATCTTCTGATGCTGGGACGATCCGAGGGGAAGGCTGGAGTCCAGGCAAAATCGAATTCGGCCGTCGCACCCCGCGGTGAATTTGTCAGCCGAGTTCCACTCCCGTTCGGGCGCATACAACGCCGCGAAATCCCACGCCAGAATGTTGATCCGCAACTCCGGTTTGACCGCGACCAGCCCGGCGAGAAACGGACCGAGTTCTACCGGCAGTTTGTCATCGACGCGGCCGGACGGCCCGACCAGCGGCGTTTGGGAGTGAATGTCCCAGCCGATGATGTGCACCTGCCGCTCCGCCAGCAGCAGCGCATCGCGGAGCGCGCCGAAATACACAGCGGCGTCGTTGAAGACAGCCACCCGGCTCGCTTCACATCGCTTCCAGACGGTTCGGCCGGGGATAAGGATCGATGAACTCTGAAGCAGGGCGTGACCTCTGGTGTTGAGAACACACCAAACGCCCGGGAACCCGAGGAGTTCCCGGCGCAAGTTCCCTGGTTTGAAGGCCCTATTTCCCCGGTACGAACATCAGCGCAAAGGACGGAATATAGGTGGTGAGGAACAGCACGAACAGCATCACCAGGATGTGCGGCCAGATTGCCCGCGAGATCTGGCCGAGACTGAGCCCCGAAATCGCCATGCCCACGAACAGGCAGTAGCCGATCGGCGGCGCCGCCATGCCGATCGCCACGTTGGTGACGATGATGGAGCCGAAATGAATCGGATCGACGCCGAACTTGGTCGCAATCGCGATCAGCATCGGACCGAGGATGACCATGATCGCGATCTCGTCCATGACGGCGGCGAGCAGGAAGAAGGCGACGTTGAGCGCGGCGAGCGCCATCCATTTCTCGGTGACATGGCTGGCGAGCCAGGTCGCGAAACCGGTGGCGATCTGCTCCTGTGCGATCAGCACGCCGAAGCCCGCCGACACCGCAATGATGGCGGTGACGATCGCGCTGGTGCGCACCGATCGCAGAACGATGTCCGGCAGCGCCCTGAAACTCATCTGCCGCTCGACGAGCAGGCCGACGATGACGGCATAGATGCAACTGATGCCGGCCGCCTCGGTCGGCGTGAAGATGCCGCCATAGATGCCGCCGAGCACCACCAGCGGCGAGAGCAGCGCCCATTTGCCGTGCGAAAAGGCCGCGCGGGTCTCGGCCCAACTGGCCCTTGGCTGCTTGGGCACGTTGTTGCGCTTGGCATGCACATAGCAGATCACCAGCAGCCCGACGGCGATGGCGAAGCCCGGCACGATACCCGACAGGAACAATTTGCCGATCGACTGCTCGGCCACGATGCCCCAGATCACGAAGGCAATCGAAGGCGGTATCAGCGGGCCGAGCACGCCGGCGCTTACCGCGATCGCGGCGGCGAAAGCCCTGTTGTAGCCCGCCGCCGCCATCGCCGGAATCAGGATCGCGCCGATCGCCGCGGTCGTGGCCGGCGCCGAACCCGAGATCGCCGAGAACACCAGTGCTGCCAGCACTGCGACCATGGCGAGTCCGCCGGTGCGGTGACGCACCAGCACGGCGGCGACGTCGACCAGGCGCTGCGACAGTCCACCGGCCGTCATCAATTCGCCCGCCAGCATGAACAGCGGGATCGCGAGCAGGCTGAAAGACTGCGATCCCGCGACCAGTTGCTGCGCGAGAAAGGCCGGCTCCATGTCGACCGCCGTCAACACCAGCATGACGATGACGCCGATGGCGATGGCAAAGGGAATGCCGAGCGTAACGAGGCCGGCGAAGCCGGCGGTGAGCAGCAGAATGCTGGCGCTCATGGCGCCGGTTCCGGCAACGGTTCGGCCGGCGGGCCGGCCAGCATGCGCCAACTCGCGAACAGTCCAATCAGCCCTCCCGCGACCGGCGCCAGGGCATGCAGGAATTCGATCGGGTAGCCGATGGCGGCCGACACCGAGCCGCCGGTCATGTCGAGGAAGCGCAGCCCCGACCATGCGAGATAGAAGCCGAACACCGCCGTCAACGCGTCGATCGCCCGCTCCGCCCACGCACGGCCGCCCGGTGGAGCGAGGTTGATCAGGGCATCGAGCCGGACATGGAAGCCCTCCCGCACGCCGAATGCGAGCCCGCCCATCACCGACCACGAAAACATCAGTACCGCGAGTTCCTCCGTCCAGGACGGGGTGCGGCCGAACACATAGCGCATCACCACCTGCAGCGCGATGCAGCCGACCATGATCGCGGTGGCCGCGATCAGGCTCCACTTCAAGGCGCCGGCGACGAACGCGATGGCGCGTTCGACGCCGCGCAGGGCGGGACTATCCATGGCTGCGGGCCCGGGGGGTGCCAGGTCGTTACTGTTTGGCGGCGGCCGCTTCCTTCATCAGATCGGGTCCGATCGATGCCTTGAAGGTCTCGTAGACACTCTCCACCGAGGCGCGGAACGGCTTGAAGTCGCTGACGCGATTGACCTTCATGCCGGCCTTCTCGAGCCTGGCGACAACTTCCTTGGCGGCGGCGCCGGCAGCCTCGCGCTGCGCCTTGGTGGCGGCGACGCCGGAATCGGTGACCACCTTCTTCAGGTCGTCAGGCAGTTTGTCGAAGGCCCGCTTCGACATCAGCAGCGGAATGGCGGAGTAGGTGTGATTGGTGATCGAGAGATATTTCGTCACCTCGAAATACTTGTTCTGATCGATCACCGCGAGCGGGATTTCCAGCCCGTCGATGGCGCCCTGCTGCACGGCAGTGAAAGTCTCACCCCAGGCCATCGGCACGGCGTTGCCGCCCAGCGAGGAGAACATGCCGATGAAGACAGGGTTCTGCATGACACGGTACTTCACGCCCTTGACGTCGTCGGGCTTCTCGACCGGGCGGACATTGTTGATCATGTTGCGGAAGCCGCCTTCCATCCAGCCGAGCAGCTTGACGCCCTTGGCTTCGAGCTTGGTTGCCAATTTCTGGCCGACCGGGCCGTCGAGCACGCGCTGGGCCTGGGCCTCGTTCTCGTACAGGAACGGTAGATCGTTGAGCTGGAATGTCGGCTCGATCTGGGCGACCACCGCGTTGGTGATGACGCCGGCATCGACCGTGCCGAGCCGCATGCCCTCGAGCATCGGCTTCTCGTCGCCGAGCTGCCGGTTTGGATAAAGCTGGACCTCGATGCGGCCATTTGAACTCGCCTCCACGCGCTCCTTGAAGGCGCGCGCGCCGGTGGCATAGGGGTCCTGCGCGCCGTCGGAGGTGGTCCAGCCGAGCTTGATGACGGTCTTTTGCTGGGCGAAGGCCGGCGCGCCAGCGAGCGCGATTCCGGCAGCAGTAAAGGCGCACGCAAGCGCGCGGCGTGTGATGAGGCTAGCCATGGGTAACTCCTCCTGTTGATAAGAAGCGCCGCCGTTCAGCCGGCGGTCGCGGTGGGAAATCCGTAGAGACGCGCGGGATTGTCGACCAGGATGCGGTTGCGCAGAGCCGCCTCCGGCACCCAGAGCGGCAGCAAATCGAGCAGCGCGCCGGTATTGAACATGGGCCCTTCGACCGAGACATGCGGCCAGTCGGAACCCCAGACGCAACGCTCCGGCGCTGCCGCGACCAGCGCCTTCGCGAAATCAAGCGTATCATGGAACGGCGCCCCGGCCTGCGATATCCGGTAGGCGCCGGACAGCTTGGTCCATGCCCTGCCTTCTCCAAGCAACCGCAGCATCCATTGGAAGCCGGGATGAGCGACGCCGGCCGACACCGGCATATGGCCCATATGGTCGATCACGACTTCCACCGGCAGCTTCATGATGCGTGGACCGAGTTCCGGCAGGTTGCGCGCGTCGATCAACAGCTGGATATGCCATCCGAGCGGCGCGACGCGGGCGGCCAGCCGCTCCATCTCGTCGATCGCCACGCCGCCGCCGAACAGCACGTTGATGCGGATGCCGCGCACGCCGGCCGCATGCAGCGCTTCGAGTTCGCCGTCGCCGACATCGGGCGCGACCACGGCGACGCCGCGCAGCCGGCCGGGATGCGCGTTCAGGCTCTCGATCATGCAGCGGTTGTCGGTGCCGTAGACGCTGATCTGGACCAGCACGCCACGCGCCATGTTGAGACTGTCGAGCATGCCGAGATAGGCGGACTCGGGCGCCGGAGGCGGCGTGTAACTGCGGCTCGCCACCATGGGGAAGCGGATCGCCGGCCCGATGACATGGGCATGGGTGTCGCAGGCATCGGCCGGAACGGCAAAGCCGGGCGGACTGACGAACGGATTCGGTCCCTGACAGGGCGGCGGCTCGCGTGGCGGCGCGCTCATGACCGCGACCCTGTGAACGGTCCGAGGCCAAGCCGTTCCATCGCCGCCGACAGATGACCGCGCATCGCTGCTTCCGCGGCCGGTGCGTTACGCTGCTCGATCGCCGCGAACACCGCCTCATGCTCGGCCTGCACGGCCAGCACGCTCTCGGGGTGACGCGCTGCGGTGTTCGAGCGCGCCCTGGCGATGGAGCCATGCAGATTGGCGCCGAGAAAGGTCAGGAATCGGTCGAAATAGGGGTTACGCGAGGCCCGGGCAATGGTGGCGTGAAAGCGATTGTCGGCCGCGACATCGTCCTCCTTGCCCGCGATCGCGATGTTCATGTCATGCAGGCAGGCGCGCATCATTGCCAGTTCGCTGCGACTGGCGCGAACGGCGGCCAGGCCGGCCGCGGCCCCTTCCACCGCGACGCGGAGCTGAAAGATGTCGTGCAGGTCCTTGACCGCGGCGGGGTCCGGCTCGAGCCGAAACAGCCCCCTGCCCGGTTCCGCCGCGACGAAGGCGCCGAGCCCCTGCCGCGTATCGATCAATTCGTCCGATTTCAGCCGCGACATCGCTTCGCGCACCACCATCCGCGACACGTCAAAGCGCTCGGCCAGCTCCTTTTCGGAAGGCAGCCGTGCGCCGGGTGCGAACTCGCCGGTCCGGATCGCCGCGGCAAGCTGGCGGGCGACCTCGTCGGACAGGCGCGGAGCGCGGGTAACGGTGGTGATGGAGGTCATATTGACCGGTTATCATACAAGTGGGAGAGCGGACAAGTTCCAATCATGCCCTTGTCTGGCCTTGGCCCATGATGCGGGTGCCATACGGTGAGTGGCTGCAGCCGTTGAACCTTTCAGTGCCGCGGTAGACAGATGCTTGCCGGGGGATTGCGTTTTCCGGATGTGGCACAGCGCCACCAGGCAATATTCAGCCTGGTGGCGCTGCTGCGTTTACGACCTGTTTGACGTCGGCGGATGCGCGTTCGTTGCTAGGCCTGATCGGCCCCGAGCAATTCGAGGTACCGCGCCGCCGATCGCTCCACGGCCTTCGCGCCGCCGCTCATCACCTGGCGCCCCGGAAAGGCGCCGTAGATCCTGTCGAACTTCCATGCCGCGAGCGTCTCGGCGATACGGCGAACCGTGGTCGCCGACAGCGGCATCATGTTGGGATAGCTCCAGAGGAACGAGACGCGATTGAGATCCGCCGCCACCTGCACGATGTCCCCGCTGAGGATCGCGCCGCCTCCGTCGGCGCCGCCGGACCAATGCAGCACCGTGCCGCCGGGAAAGTGGCCGCCGAGCCGCAGCAGCGTCACGCCATCGGCGATTTCCAGCCTCTCGCCGCGCCAGGCGCGCACCGCGGGATCGGCCCGCATGATCCATTCCGAATCGGCGGCGTGCAGATGGATCGGGCAGTCAAAGCGATGCGCCCAATCCTGCATGCAGGTGTAATAATGCGGATGCGAGATGGCGATCGCGCGCAGGCCGCCCACCGCGCGGATCAGCGCCTCGGTGGCATCGTCCAGCAAGGCAAGGCAGTCCCACAGGATGTTGCCCTCGGCCGTGCGCAACAGCAATGCGCGCTGGCCGATCGCGAATTGCGGCGATGTGTGAATTTCGAACAGGCCGGCCTCGAGTTGCCGCCAGCCATTGACGTGCCCGCGGGCAAGCCTTTCCGGCGTTGTCCAGGCCTGTCCGCCTGGCGGCACATACTGGCGTTCGTCGTCACAGATCCGGCAGCGGCGCGGCGGTTCGGATGCTTCGGGATACGAGGTGCCGCAGGCGCAGCAGATGTGAATCGGCATCGAACATCCTGCCCCCTCAGAGATCGCCGAGATCGGGCGGATCGAACCAGTTCGTCAGCGACAGGCCGCCATCGATCACGACAGACGATCCCGTGACATAGGCCGACACCTTGTTCGACAGCACCGCCAGCGCCATCGGCGCGAGGTCGGCGGCCTGCCCGAGGCGACCGAGCGGGATATGTCTGGCCAATGCCGGATCGGCGACGAACCCGCCGGCGGCGACCGCGCCAGGCACCAGCGCGTTGACGCGGATCCCGTAGCGGCCCCATGTCCTGGCCAGTTCCTTTACCAGCATGGCGAGCGCGGCCTTCGATGTCGAGTAATGCGGCAGGTTGCGCGGCGTGGCCGCGTGCAGCGAGGTGAGGAAAAGGAACGAGCCCGGTTCCTTCGCCGCGATCAGCGGGCGCGCCAGTTCGCGCGCGAGATGAAAGCCGGCATCGACATTGACCGCGCGCATCTGCGCCCACGTCTCATCGCTGACGGCCATAGCATGATCGGCCTCCCGCCGCGGCGGCGACGCGCTGTGAACGAAATGCGTCACCCGCCCGACCTCTGATTGCGCATGCGCCAACAGCGCATCGCATACGGCGCGATCCCCGAGGTTGCCCACGAAGGCAGATGCCAGTTCCGGCCGCGGCGAGGTCTTGATCGCATCGGCGACCGTATCCGGATTGACGTCGGCGAACACGGTCCGCACGCC
>NZ_JAUYQU010000320.1 GCF_030697065.1 Bradyrhizobium sp. | reverse complement strand
GACGCCATTCAATCGCTGGCCGCGCATGATCTAACAAAAGAATAGCGTGTAACGGCCTGCAACTTGAAGGGGTGGCGTCACGTGTTCTGGCCTTAACTCAGGTCAACAATCTGGATCAAGTTTTGGCACTCGGAGTTTTTTCAAGAATCGATTTAGCCTTTTCACGGTGAATATATCGAATTGTCCAATCCGGTGGTCTCGCGTTTTTCGAGAAGCATGCGTCCAAGAAAATAATCATACATTCTCTTCAGGGGGAAATATTTATGGCGCAGGCAATCGTGGCCGAGGGAAGTCAGGATCGCGAAACCCGGATGCGCTTCATGCGCATCGATCCCACGACCGGTGAACTGTTGCGCGAGCTCTGGAAGGTTGTCGAACCGGCGCTGCCTGAGATGCTCGAAGGCTTTTATCAGCATGTTTCGAGGGAGCCGCAACTTGCGCGGCTGATCGGCGATGACATTCCCCGCCTCAAGGCGTCGCAGCGGTCGCACTGGGCGCGCCTGTTCAATGGTCGTTTCGATCATGAATACATGCAGGGGGTGCGCACGATCGGTCTGATCCACAACAAGATCGGGCTGGAGCCGCGCTGGTATATCGGCGGGTATAATTTTGTGCTGAGTCAGCTCGTGGGACTCGCGGTTCGCCGGTATCGCTGGAAGCCAGCTCATCTTTCAAAGGTGCTTGCCGCGCTGAATTGTGCGGTCCTGCTGGACATGGATATCGCGATCTCGGTCTATCAGGAAGCGATGTTGGCGCAGCGTCAGGAGCAACAAGACAGGATTACCGCCGCGATCGGGGGTTTCGACGGTCGGATGAATGTCGTGCTGAATATTATCGTAGATTCGGCGGCCAATCTGCAGAACGCCGCCAATGCACTCGCTGCCAACGCCGAACAATCGACCCGGCAATCGACCGCGGTAGCCGCGGCCTCGGAGGAGGCATCCGCGAATGTGCAGGCGGTGGCGTCGGCCACGGAGCAACTGACTTCATCCGTCAGGGAGATTGGCCGACAGGTTACGGAGTCGGCACGGATGACGGGCAAGGCAGTCGAGCAGGCCGGCCAGTCCAGCGCGCGCATGCAGGGCCTGGCTACAGCGGCGCAGCGGATCGGAGCGGTCGTCGAGCTCATCAACAATATCGCGGGACAAACCAACCTGCTGGCGTTGAATGCCACCATCGAGGCTGCGCGCGCCGGCGATGCGGGCAGGGGCTTCGCCGTGGTCGCCTCGGAGGTCAAGGCTCTGGCCGAACAGACCGCGAAGGCGACCGACGAAATCAGCCAGCAGATTCTCGCGATCCAGACCGCAACCGGGCAATCGGTGAGTTCGATCGAGGATATCGGAACAACGATCGGGTCGGTCAACGAGATTGCAACGGCGATCGCTGCGGCCGTCGAGCAGCAGGGTATGGCCACGGCCGAGATCGCGCGCAACATTCAGGAAGCTTCCCGAGGTACACAGGATGTATCGAGCAACATCGGCGGTGTCAGCCGGGCCGCGAGCGAAACCCGTCTGACCGCGACGCAATTGCTGTCTTCCGCCAACGAACTCTCGCAGCAATCGGAGCTGCTGCGCAGCAGTGTCGAAGGGTTCTTCGCCACGATCCGGGCCGCCTGACGCCGACGTCGCGTCGGTGCGAGAATGCCGTTCGCGCTGCGTCCGAAGGTGTCGTGATCTGTTTTGATAGCGTCCCATCGCACACCCAAGGAGACTCCATGTCGACCCTGTCAGATCGCCCGTCCGATGAATTGATCTTCCAGCATCTTGGCGCAGCCGTCGTACTGTGCTGGGGACAATTGCCCGCCGTGGCGAAAGACCAGATTCTGCGTCAGGCCGATGATGTGATCGGGCTGGCGCCGATCCCCGAGATTCGAAACGAGATCGTGAAGCTGCTGATACGCAAGGCCAAGGCGGAGTGGCTCGCTGCGTCCCAGGCAATCAGCCATTCCCGAAGTGTTCCCCCGTTGCGAGGGCACTGATCCCGACGGGTCGACGCGACATCACCTTCCAGCAGGCAGCTGATCGGCTCGAGAGTCTCCGATGCGCAGGTGTCGTCGGGCTCGGCGCGCCGCCCGGTCGGTGATGGTGTTGTCGCTGATGACGACGTGACAGGTCTCGGCGCCCGGCGGTTTCCCTGGACCGGGGCCAACTCTGCTCTGACGCAGGGAGTCCAGCCCGCGCCCCGGACCTCGCGGTGTAGCGACGATAGCCTCTTGTGTGCGGGTCGCGGTGGCCCGTGAACCGTTTTTCACGCATCAGCGCTGACAATTAAGGCCAATTTCGTTGCCGCATCAACACTTGCTGAAACCCTGTACCTGGATCCACCACCCCAACGGGGTTTAACATGATCCCCCGGCAGGGTAGGTTGGGGAAGACGAAAGGGGACCGGGCGATGAATATCCCTATGGCGGCAATGGCGATGATGACCTTGCCGGTCATGCCTGCGCACGCCCAGGCCAACCGGCCGAGGCAGGAGACCACCAAGGCCGAAGAGAAAAAACCGGTCGTCGACGAGAATGCCTACAAGGCCGCGCTGGAGCGGATTCCCGAATCGAGGGAAAAATACGATCCGTGGGGCGTCGCGCGGCCGGGGAACCCGCCAGGAAATCAAAGTAAGCAGAACGGAGAGGTATTCGGGATCCGGGTTTGAACCTCGGCGCCGATACGACTGACCAATTTGACAGCTCGGAGGTTCGCCATGATCGGTTCCATTTTGCGCCATACGGTTCTCGCCGCGGGAATCCTGCTCGGCTCGCACGCAGCCCTTGCCGAAAACCGCGTGGCGCTCGTGATCGGCCAGTCGAACTACCGCGCCGTGGTTCCACTGCCCAACCCGGCCAATGACGCCAAGGCGGTGTCACAGATGCTGACCGAGTCCGGCTTCGAGGTGTTGACGGCGGCCGATCTGTCGCAGAACGAGCTGCGCGCCAAGGTCGGCGACTTCGCGGCCATGGTGGCTGCGAAAGGTCCCGATACCGTCGCGCTGGTGTTCTATGCCGGCCACGGGCTGCAGATCGACGGCGAGAACTATCTGGTGCCGGTCGACGTCGATCCGAAGCGGGAAACCGATATCCCGCTGCAGGCGGTGCGCCTCAACGACATCCTGAACACGCTGAACTCGGTGCCGAGCAAGACCCGCATCCTGCTGCTGGATTCCTGCCGCAACAATCCGTTCCCCGATATCAGCAAGACCGCCGCGCGGGGGCTCGCCATCGTCGACGCCAAGACCGGCGCTCCCGGCACCTTCATGTCGTTTTCGACCTCGCCGGGCGCCGAAGCCGAGGACGGCAGCGGCGCCAACAGTCCCTACACCACGGCGCTGCTCGCGGCGGCCAAGGAGCCGGGGCTGTCGATCGAGGATACCTTCAAGCGCGTGCGCGTCGCGGTCAACAAGGTGACCGAGGGGCGGCAGACGCCGTGGGACAGTTCCTCGCTGACCGACGATTTCAGGTTCATCGGTCCCCCCGTTGCCGGTCCCAAGCTCGCCGCCGTCAAGAAAACCGTCGACGAGTGGAAGCGCGACCTGAAAGGCAAGCCGGTCGAGGCCGCCAATGAATTGATCATCGCCGACGGCAGCGACGAGGCCTATGACGCCTTCGCGACGCTCTACGCGCAAACACCGCTGGGGCTGCAGGCGCGCGACTGGCTGGTACGTCACCGCCGCATGAAGGCCTGGAACGAGGCGGTGATCCTGAACACCGCGGCCGGCTACAGCGCCTTCATCGCGCGGTTTCCGGACAGCGACCTCACCCCGACCGCGCGCAAGCTGGAAGAGCGGCTGCGCAATCGTCCGAATTTCGTCGCGGCGGTCGCAACGGGTGGCGGCGCGGCGAATGCGCTGGGTGCGCCGCCGACAGGCGCGGCCGGCGGGCTGCCCCAGCCGACCAACGCTTCGCTCGGCCCGACCTGTCCCTGCACCACGCCGATCGTGCCGCTGAAGAAGGCCGATACGCCGCCGAAGAAGCGCGTCGAGCCCGTTCCGCCGAAGCGGGTCGAGCCGGTTCCGCCAAAGCGCGTCGACCGTGCGCCGCCGAGGCGTTACGTCGAAGACGACGTCGTGATCATCCGCCGTCCGCCGGTGCGCTATTACGAGCCGGCGCCCGGACCCCGGATTGGTATCGGTATCGGCGGCAGCTACGGCCGTGGCGGCAGTTATGGTGACCGAGGCGGCAGTTACCAGGGCCGGTCGAGGGGCGGCTACTGAGGTTGGCCTTGCAACGGATGTTCGCCCGCGTCATTGATCCCTGAGCAATGACCGGGCTGCAGTTGGGGCCATGCCACGATTTCTGACGCTGCTTGCCTTCCTCATGCTTGCTGATGCGCCGGCGACGGCATGGGAACATTGGGGCGGTGATCGCGGCGGCATGCGGTATTCGCCGCTCGCCCGGATCACGCCGGCCAATGTCGACAATCTGGTGCGGGCGTGGGAATTTCGGACCGGGGATATCGAGCGCCGCGCGCCCGCCGCGATGGCGCGGACGAAATTCCAGGCGACGCCGCTGCTGGTCGAGGACAGCCTGATCTTCTGTTCGCCGTTCAACGAAGTGATCGCGCTCGATCCCGGCAGCGGCGCGCCAAAGTGGCGCTACGACCCCATGATCAGCACCGGTCAGCGGCCGGCCAACCGCTACAACTGCCGCGGTGTGGCCTGGTGGGTCGACGATCAGCTTGCGGCGAATGCGGCCTGCCGCGCCCGGGTGTTCATGGGCACCAACGACGCCCGCGTGATTGCGCTCGATGCCCGCACCGGCATTCCCTGCGCCGATTTCGGCACCGGCGGTGCGGTCAGGCTCGACACCGGATCGCTGGACTGGCCGGGCGAATTCCAGATCACGTCGGCGCCGGTGGTGAGCCGCGGCGTCGTCATTGTCGGCTCCGCGATCTCCGATAATCGCCGCGTCGAAGCCCCGCCCGGCACGGTGCGCGCCTTCGATGCGAGGACCGGACGGCCGCGCTGGAGTTTCGATCCGCTGGTCCATGACGGCATCGTCGCGGGCCATGCCAATGTCTGGGCGCCGATGTCGGCCGACGAGGACCGCGGGCTGGTGTTCCTGCCGACCTCGTCGCCGAGCCCGGATTTCTGGGGCGGCCAGCGGCCCGGCAACAACGAGCACGCCAATTCAGTGGTCGCGCTGCGGGCCGAGACCGGCGAACTGGTGTGGTCGTTCCAGACGGTGCATCACGACGTCTGGGATTACGACGTGCCGGCGCAGCCGACGCTGGCGCGGATCGACGCCGGGGAGGGCATGCGCGACGTCGTGATCCAGCCGACCAAGCAGGGTCTTGTGTTCGTGCTGGACCGCGATACCGGCAAGCCGGTCTGGCCGGTCGAGGAGCGCCCCGTGCCGCAAGGCGGTGCGGAAGGCGAGCAATTGTCGCCGACGCAGCCGTTTCCCACCCATTTGCCGGCGCTGCTGCCGCAACGGATTTCGCCGGACGACATGTTCGGCCTCATTCCGTTCAGGGATCGCGCGGCCTGCCGCGACCAGCTCGCGGCGGCGCGCAATGACGGCCTCTACACGCCGCCCTCGACCCAGGGGACGGTGGTTTTTCCGATGACCGGCGGCGGCGTGAACTGGGGCGGCGTTGCCTTCGATCCGGTCAACCAGATCCTCTATGCCAACACCAGCCGTGCCGCGCATTTCGTCAAGCTGATTCCGCGCAGCGATGCGGCAGGATTCAAGCCGATGCCGGGCCATGATTTCGGACAGCAGCGCGGCGCGCCGTTTGCGATGACGCGTTCGCTGCTAACCTCGCCGTTGGGCCTGCCCTGCAACAAGCCGCCCTGGGGCGTCACGATGGCGGTTGATCTGAAGGCGGGGAAAATTCTCTGGCAGACGTCGGTCGGCACGGCGGAAGACCGCGCGCCGCTCGGGATCGCTTTCAACTTCGGCACGCCGCTGGTCAACGGCGTCGCCATCACCGCCGGCGGTCTGGTCTTCACCGGCGCGATGGACGCCTATCTGCGCGCGTTCGATGCCAAATCGGGCGCCGAACTCTGGCAGGGCAGGTTGCCGGTCCCCGGCGTCGCCAATCCCATGACCTACCTCTGGAAGGGCGAGCAATATGTCGCGATCGGCGCCGGCGGCCATTCCGAATCCGGCACCTCGATCGGCGACAGTCTGGTCGCGTTTCGACTCGCCCGGCCGGGCGAGACGCCGTCGCTGTGGTCGCGTACCATTGATCGGCCCGGAGGACGATTTTGGGCCACGGCGATGGCGGTCGCACTCGCGGTCGGGCTGATGGCGGTCGCGGCGGAGCGCTGGCGCCGTGCACGAAGGCGCGGAGCGATGGCCGGCCAGGGGACGCCAAGCCGCGATTAAGCCTGGGTATCGCCCCACCACAACACGCCGGCAAAGACCGCAAACATGGCAACCACAGCGACAGAAACCAGAATCGAATCCAGGGGCATTGCAGCATCCTTCGGAAGAAGCATGCGCAAGAATGGCCGAGCGCGGCCGTCGCTTTCATTGATCTGAATCAATGCATGCGGCCGTGCCGGCAGTGCGAGAACCGGCCAATCCCAAGCTGGATAGTTGCTGCTGCCGGCGTTACGACCGCTCTTACCCGCTATTGCGGAATTTTCGTAACCTACTTCAGCCGGTAGCTCGCGTGACATCCCACGCATTGAGCCGTTATGTCCGCAAGTCCCGCAAACACCGGCTTCATATCGCCGGTAACGCCCGCGTCCTGAGCGGTGATTGCGAAGCGGCTGGCGGCGCGGTGCATCGCCGTCCCGGCGTCCTGCATGCCCTGAGGCATGTATCTGGAGACATGCGCAGCGCCGTGCAGCCCCAGCGATGACATTCCAAGCCGCGTTTCCGCAATTTTGGCTGCGACATCCATTTGGCCCATACCCAGTTGGGTTTGAATTTCCTGCAGGGCCAGCAGGTGATCGCGCATGTTGGCCAGTGTGTGCTCCACCAACGCCGCAGGAAACTTCACGAACTGCCTTGCGTCTCGAGCGCGAGGGGCGGACGAATCATGCCTGTGCTGATGCTGAGCGTCAGCCAATGTTGCGCCGCCGCAGGCGACGACAGCAACAATCAGGGCCACTGATACCCGCATAGGTCCTCCCCGAGTCCGGCAATGTAGCGCCAGCGGTGTTTGGCCGGCCTTCGCGCCGGCATGGCGGCGATGGTCCGACGGTGCGCAAGCGCGGGCCTAAGATAGCTCTTGCCACTTCCGAGGCTTTACCGACATGATAATTATCATGTCGCCATCCATCGAACCATATTTGAAGGGTTTGCGTGCCCAGCAGCGGCACGTCGCCGGTGGCCAATTTGTGTTTCATCGCGGGGACACCGCGAAAGAAATGCATTTCGTGCTGGCTGGCTCGGTTCACCTGGTGCGATACCAGAGCGATGGATCCATCTTGATCCTGCAGCGGGCGGGACCCGGATCGATCCTGGCCGAAGCGTCCCTGTATTCTCAGACCTATCATTGCGACGCCGTTGCATTCGGGGCGGCCGGGACCCGGACATACGCGAAAGCGGGCTTCAAGAAGCTGCTCGCGAGGAACGCGGAGTTCAGCAACGTTTGGGCCGGCTATCTTGCGCGGGAGTTACAAAGCGCGAGACTGCGCTCCGAGATTCTCTCGTTGAAGACGGTCGCGGGACGGCTCGATGCATGGATCGCCTGGAACGGCGGCGGTCCTCCGGCAAGGGGCGAGTGGAAGCTTGTCGCCAGCGAAATCGGGGTGAGTCCCGAGGCGCTTTATCGGGAAGTCGCCAAACGTCGACCGTGAAATCCGTGACGTGCCCCGGAACCTATTGAGAGGCCAAGCGGTTCGCTTTGCCCTTGATCAATATTGCGATCGCCGCCGAAAGCATCAGCAACGAGAAGAGCAGGCCGCTGAGGTTTCTCAGGAAGCTGGCTGCCGCCTCTACCTCGGTGCCAACAGTGTATCCAAGCCAGAGATAGGCGAACATCCAGAAGCTCCGTCCCACAAGGCTGAGCACGGCAAATCGGGTCGCCGAATAGCCGCTGACACCGGCAAGCAGACTGATGAAAGTGCTCAGCGTCGAGACCAGGGTCCGGCTCAGGAAGACGGTCAGGGCCCCCCACCTGGAAAGCATGCCGGCGAGGAGCGCCTGTCGCGCGAGGGAGAGGCCGAGAACCGGTCCCCAGTTTGCCAGGAGCGAAGGCCCCAGAATTCGCCCGGCGAAATAACCTCCAATGTCGCCAAGCATCGATGCGAAGATCCCGAGGGTGAAAGTCAGCCCCCAATCAAGCTTTCCCTGCGCCAGGAGCGATCCTGCGATCGTGACGGCGACCCCGCTTGGCAATGGAAGTCCCAACGCGCCGAGCAACAGGGTCCCGCCGAAGGCTGCGTATCCATATGTCAAAACCAGCGACAGAATGCTGTCGTTGAGCGTAGCCAGCCAGCCCGGAGAGGCCGACGATTTCTGAATCGGCGCCGTGTCAGCGACGGCACGCTGAACACGCTGCGCATAGTCGATACGGGGAAGCGATGTGCGGTCGGCGAGTTCCTTGAGCGTGCTCTTCGGATCCGTGTCCGGAGAAAGTTGCAGACGACTGGCGAGGGTGATGAAGGCTACGCCATAGGTCTCGGCCACGTAACCAATTGTCATCCAGGGACGGATTCCGCTGGTGCCGGGAACACCGCTCTGGGTGGCGGATTGGAGCAGACGATAGGTACCGTAGGTACGAAAGCCAAAGAAGGTCGCGGCGATCAGGGAAAAGATGACGATTGCCGCAGCAGCCCAGCCCACCCGCGAAAGGCGGCTTTCGGATTCTCTTCGGCCCTGACCGCTGCCCACAGAGTACGTGTCCTTCAGGTAATTGCCGGACCGAACCAGTCCCGTTACGGCAGACAGCGCCGGCAAGGCGTCAGAATATCATCTGCAGTTGTTGTGGAGCTTCCATTTTTCGACGTGCCCGATCGCGATGGCGAAAGCCGGAACCTTGCAGCGTTCCGCCTCTTCGCTGCCCACCGACAGGCCTGTTGCCGCGGTCATTACATCCTGTCGCTGCACATCCTGTCGCTGCGTCAAGTCGGACTTCCCGCCCACCACGTTCGCAGCCGCGGTCATGGCGCCCAGAAAACCCAGAACAACGACGACCTGAGCCAGGCCGACTCTCTGGATCTCCTGCACGGCATGAACCTCACAAACCTCGCCGGGGCAGAGCTGCGCCCTTTCCCTGTTGAACAGATTGTAGATCGCACAACCAATGCAAATGCCAAAAGCGGTTTCGAAGAACAGGAGCAACAGGCAAACCGAGCAGACCAGCAAATTGACCGGACCGCGCACATCCTGGAAGACCACGAGATACAGCATGGCCGTCGCCAACACGAGACCGATCGCCCACGCGAACCTCTTTTGTGGCGCTCCAACGTATTCCGGTTTCTGATTCCTAACCGCAATTCGTCCCAGAACCAGGCTGGGGGCGAACTTCGGATTGACGAGAACCCGAATGAAAAAATCAATGAAGAAGCCGATCACGACGATCTTGATCGGAAAAAAGTCTCCGGTCAGCCAGGCGTTCATGAACGCGATCGTGGCCATGAAAAACAGGATGCCGGCGCCGGCCCTGGCTTCCCTCTCGTTGAGGACGGGGACAGCATATTCGGGCAATCGTTCGCCGAACTGAAAAACCTTGCTCATGGTCGCTCCCGTAGCCGCTGTCCAAGCACCGCAATTGGCGTGACGAAGCCGTAGACCAATGCGGGCCATAGCTACATGATTTCGATCATGTCCCTTGAATGGTCTGATGTATGCCCTCATCAGGATAGGCGATCCATTGGGATGGACATGAGCATTCGCTAATCTTTCGCCCGAGCGTGACGACTCGGACGCAACGGGAACGTTTGGCGTCTTATCGAGGAAGTACGATTCGGGCACGCAGCCCGGTGGTTGGCCGGTTGCTGAGCAGGAGCTCGCCGCGGTGGGCCTGCACAATCGATTGGGTAATCGCCAGACCAAGGCCAACTCCGCCGGTCTCCCGATTCCGGGATTCCTCAAGACGATAGAACGGATCCAGCACCCGCGAGAGCTCCTGTTCCGGGATGCCGGGACCTTCATCATCGACAAGGATTTCGATCGTTTTAGGTGACGCCTGGATCGCGACGCTTGCTGTCTTGCCGTACTTGATCGCATTGTCGAGGAGGTTTCGGATCGCTCGTTTCAAGGCGTCGGGCCGGCAGTCGTATACAACCGGTTCGACTGGCTCCATTCTGATGGGCATGCCGGCGTCGGCCATGTCATCGACGATGCTTTGGACGAGCGCAGCAATCTCGGTCGGGCGCCGCATCTCGGTTGTGGCCTCGTCGCGAGCGAACTGTAGCGTTACGGCGACCATCGAGTCCATCTCGGCGATGGTGGCCAGCATCTTGTCGCGTTCTTGCGGATTGTCCACGTTCTCCGCGCGCAGGCGTAACAGCGTCAGTGGCGTGCGCAGATCGTGCGAAATCGCCGCCAGCATGCGGGTACGGTTTTCGATCAGACCAAGCAGCCGGGACTGCATGGTATTGAAGGCGCGCGCGGCCTGACGGGTTTCGATCGTGCCAGTCTCCGGCATTGGTGAAGCATTCAAGTCATTGCCGAGCCGTTCGGCAGCCGCCGACACCGCGGCGAGCGGCGCCGTGACACGGCGTACCGCCCATACCGAGACCGCGAGAATGACGATCGCCATAATCGCCATCGAAAGCAGGAACTGACGTGAAAAACCTGACCCGCTCTCCGGCAGGGCGGTAGCGAATGCAAGCCATTGCCCGTCCGCCAGCGGAATCGCGACCTGCAGATCACGGAAGCCACCGAAACCGCCGAAACCGCGGAATCCATGCATCATCGGGCCTCGCCCCATCATCCGGTGCGGCCCGCCAAACGACGGTGTATCCGAAGCCGATGCGGATACGCGCGGTTGCCTGTCCGGCGGCAATGAAAGCTGATCGACGAGAAATTCCTTGATCGCCTCTACAACGGCACCTTCCTGGTCGGCCGGGATGAAGGTCGGGGCCTGGGCCGAAAGCGAGACGCGAAAGGTTTGATCGCTCAGACCGGCGACAATCCGTTCGCGCCGCTCCCGTGCAGTGTCCTGCACCAGCCTCGCGAGGTTGGTGATGCGCTGTGCCGCGGAAAATCCCCCGACGGCCCGTACGGCCTGCTCGCGGTCCAGCGTATAGATCCACGATCCAACGAGTAACGATACGATCAGGCCGGCGACCAACACCAGCAGGGTCTGGCCAAACAGGCTTTTGGGCAGAAGCCGGTTCATCTGCGGCTCACATCCGGCGTGAATATGTAGCCGCCGCCCCACACCGTCTTGATGATCCTGGGATCGCCGGGATCCAGCTCGAGCTTCTTGCGGAGACGACTGACCTGCGTATCGATGCTGCGGTCGAGGCCTGCAGACGAGCGCCCCCGCGCCAGATCAAGCAATTGGTCGCGGTTGAGCACCCGCTGCGGGCGTTCCACCAGCGCTATCAGCAGATCGAACTCGCCGGTGCTGAGCGGCACCGCGACACCGTCGTCGCGAACAAGCGCACGCAGGCCGATGTCCAGGCCCCACCGGTCGAAATGATAGCTCCTTGGGCGTTGCCCGGAAGCCTCCCTGAATATGCTTTCATGGCTCCGGCGCAGGACGGCTCTGATCCGCGCGATCAGTTCGCGGCTGCCGAAGGGCTTCGGCAGGTAATCATCGGCTCCCATCTCCAGGCCTATGATGCGGTCGACTTCCTCGCCCTTGGCGGTCAGCATGATAATCGGGACACTCGACTCCGCGCGAAGCTTCCGGCAGAGCGATAATCCATCCTCGCCCGGCAGCATGAGATCGAGCAGGATGAGGTCGATCCGGCCGGCGGACAGCACCTTCTGCATGGCGCGGCCGTCAGCCGCCGTACTGACCCGGAATCCCTCCTTGGCCAGCGCGCGCGAGACCAGATCGCGGATCTCGCGGTGGTCGTCGACGATCAGGATGTGCGGCGCACCTTGCATCCTCGCAATATAGACCAAAGCATCCGCGGCGCTTGCGGAATATGTGTCGGATCATGGCCGCCGCCGCCTTTGACAAACTTTGTCACAAACAACCCTGTTCCTGAAAAACTTCGGTCAAGTCCGGCCTCTCCAATGGGCAGAAGCAACGGATGATCGGTTGCACGGACATTGGAGATTCAGATGAAGAAGAAGGTTCTTGTTATCGGCGGTATCGTGGCCGCTACCGTGCTCGTCGGCGGCTGGGCCCTGGCGCAGTCAGCCGATCATGGTCCGCGCGGAATGCACGGCATGGGATTTGGCATGCACGAAAGGATGGGACGCGGGATGGGCCCGATGGGGCAAGATATGCGGGGCCAAATGGGTCCGGGCATGAGGGGCATGGGCGGCGGACTGATGGGGTTGCACGGGGGCTCCGCCACCATGGCAGAGCGGCGGGATATTCATGGGCTCCTCTTCGACCACAATCGTATCAAGCGGACGGTGACGAACCTTCCGGACGGCATTCGCACGGTTACCGAATCGGACGACGCGGAGGTTGCCGCGACGATCAAGAGACACGTCGCCGAAATGGGAAAGCGTGTCGAAGAAGGACGTGATCCTGGTCTGCCGATCGAGAGCCCGGCGCTGCACTCGATCTTCCGGAATAAGGACAAGATCAAGAGCGCGTATGAGACGACCGAGAAGGGAATCATCGTCACTCAAACCTCGGCCGACGCCGACACCGTCAAGGCTCTGCAGGATCACGCCGCGGAAGTGACTGATCTTGCGCAGCGCGGGATGGTTGCGGCGCACGAGGCCGTGATGAAGAACGGCGGCGGCATGATGGGACGAGGTATGATGGGACGAGGCATGCGCATGCGCGGTGCCACGGCGGAGCCGCAACACCAACACTAAGACCGATAACGGCACAGCACGCGGTCGTGTGATCGCGTGCTGTGTTGGAGGGCCCGGACGGTGAGGCCGAGTTCGCGCATCCGTCCGGCTGTTGATCCAGGTCAATACTAGAATCCCTCTGTCAAAGCACATTCACCAAGCTGCCTATAGTCGTCTCGCGCGGCGAATTGGATGGGATACCTGTGCCTGATACCCAAGGAAATTCAGCGAGCGTCCCTCCCATCGTCGGAGCCGCAAAGGGCGTCGTCGTCGGCGCTGACGGGAAATCACCCTTGCGCCGCAGGCGTCTTGTTCTCGTCGCCGTACTGCTCGCCATCCTCGTCGCTGCCGGCGCGGGTGCTTGGGCATTCTATCTTCGTCCGGTCAATGTGCGGGTCTCGCAGGTTGAGCGCGATGTCTCCGTCGAGGTTTTCGGGCTCGGCACCGTCGAGGCCCGCGTCACATCAAAGGTGGGATTCAAGGTTTCCGGTGTGCTCGTCGATCTTCGGGCGGATGTTGGAGAGCGCGTAGCGAAGGGCTCCGTTCTGGCTCGCCTTGACGACCGCGAACAAAGTGCGCGCGTAGCCAGGACCAGAGCGTCCATTGCACAGGCCGAAGCCAACGTGCAGCGGGCAACGGCGAGCGTGGAAAAGGCACGTGCCAACCATAACAATGCCCGGAGCATCAGCGAGCGGCGCCAAAAACTGTTTCTCAGCAACAGCACGTCAGTTGAGGCGGCCGAAACGGCGCAGGCTGTCCAGGATGCCGCATTCGGTGATCTGAATTTGGCTTCGAGCGATGTTCAGGTGGCGCGCGCCTCCGTTAACGATGCCAAGGCACAACAGCTGCTGGAATCGGCGACGCTGGACTTTCACACCCTCGCAGCGCCCTACGACGCGATGGTGACCGCGCGCACCAAGGAACTTGGCTCCGCCCTTGGCCCCGGCGAGCCGGTCTTCACGCTGATCGATCCGGCGACGGTGTGGGTGCTTGCCTATATCGACGAAAGCAAGGCCGGCGAGATCCGCGTCGGCAAGGCGGCGCAGATCGTGCTGCGCTCGCAGCCGGGCCGCCGCATCGCCGGCCGCGTAGCTCGGATCGAGCCCGAGAGCGACCGCGTCAACGAGGAGCGCCGCGTCGCGGTCGCCTTCGATCAAATACCGGCAGAGTTCAACCTGGGCGAACAGGCCGAGGTCTACATCACGACGGTGCATCTGGCGCAACCGAGACTGGTACCTGAGGCGGCGATCGCCGGCCTCGGCAAGAACAGGGGAACGGTGTGGACCGTCGAGGACGGCCGCCTGCAGCAGCACACCGTGACGCTCGGACACAGGTTGCTCGACGGACGCTTCGAAATCACCGGCGGCGTTCCCGACAATGCCCTTGTGGTATCGCAGCTACGCAGCGGGCTGCGCGTGGGCCGCGCGGCGAAGGTGGCTGCCGGGAAGTCACCATGAATCTCGCCTATCGCGACATCAAGCACAATCTGCTGCGCTTCACACTGACGAATTTCGGCCTGAGCCTGCTGCTCGGCATCGTGATCATGATCACCGGCGTTTACGGGGGCCTGATTGACGACGCGTTGCGGCAGGCCCGCGCGGCGAGGGCCGACCTCTGGGTCGTCCAGGCCGATACCAAGGGGCCGTTCGCCGAATCGTCGCGCATTCCCGGTGATACACGGGAGCTGGTCAGCCGCGTCTACGGTGTGGAGCGTGCCGGCGCGGTCACCTACCAGTCGGTTCAGGCCGAACTGAACGGCGCGCCGCACCGACTCTTTCTCATCGGCTACCAGCTGGGGCGCCCGGGCGGACCCAGCAAGATCGTCGCCGGGCGCGAGATCTTGCGCAGCCACTATGAAATTGTCGTGGACCGTCGCGCGGGTCTTGCGCTCGGCCAGGAAATTCCGCTCGGCACCCGTGGCCACAAATTCACCGTGGTCGGGCTGATGCAGAACGAGGTCACCTCAGCCGGCGATCCCGTCGCCTATATCACCTTGCGCGACGCCCAACGGCTCCAGTTCGAAGTCGCACCGCCTTCGACACGGCGCGAACAGGCGCGCGGCGGAGCGCTGCAAACCAACGATCAGATCAATGCCGTCATCGCCAGGGTCTCACCCCATGTTCCCGCCAACGAGGTGGCGACCGCGCTCTCGCGCTGGAAGCACCTCACGGCGCTCACCCAGGCACAACAGGAGACCATGCTGAGCATGGTCGTCATCGAAAGAGCGCGCAAGCAGCAGATGCTGATCATGGTGCTGCTGGTGATCGTATCGGCCGTTATCATCGCGCTGATCATCTACACCATGACGATGGACAAGGTGCGCTCGATCGCCACGCTCAAATTCATCGGTGCGCCCGATCGCACCATCGTCGGCCTCATCATTCAGCAGGCTCTATCGTTGGGGATCGTCAGCTATCTCGCAGGGATGGCGCTCGTTTTCATCTTCAGACCGTACTTTCCGCGGCGGCTGGTGTTCGATCCCGAGAGTGTCGCTGTTGTGTTCATCATCACTGTCGTGATGTGCCTTGCCGCCAGCATCCTCGGGATCCGGCTAGCTCTAAAGGTGGACCCGGCGGAAGCGCTGGCGACTTCGGGATAGGACGATGGCAGGAGAAGGAAGACAGGCGGTCGTATCCGTCGAGCACGTCTCCAAGTATTTCGGCGTGGGGGCCGCCCGGGTCGATGCGCTGATCGACATCAACCTGGATGTTTATCCCGGCCAGGTCGTCGGGCTGATGGGCCCGAGCGGTTCGGGCAAGACCACGCTGCTCAACTGCATCGCCTGCATTTCGCAGCCGAGCAGCGGCCGGCTTACTCTCGACGGCGAGGTGGTCTATGATGATCGCTGGCTGAAGGCCGACCTGCGCCGGCTGCGTCTCGACAAGATCGGCTTCATCTTTCAATATCCCAATCTGCTGCCGTTCCTCGACGCCACCGACAATGTCGCTGTGGTACTCCGGCTTGCCGGGCTGGGTTCCGCGGCGTCTCTCTCGCGCGCGGTCGAGTTACTGGAGTATCTCGAGGTAGGCCACCGCAGGCACGCCTTGCCGAAGCAACTCTCCGGCGGCGAAGCACAACGGGTGGCGATCGCGCGGGCTCTCGCCAATCGGCCGCGCATCATTCTCGCCGACGAGCCGACCGCGCCGCTCGATTCGCAACGCGCCAGAATCGTGATGGACCTGTTGCGCCGGATTGCCATAGACCAGAATGCCGCGATCATCTGCGTCACGCATGACGAAATGATACTCGATCGGTTCGATCACATTTACCGGCTGCGCGACGGCCGGCTCGATATCGAGGCACCCGCAGGCCCTCGTCTCGAACCGGCTGCGCGTTAGTGTTGGCGTCGCCTAACGTTGAACGCGACCGCCCTTGTTGCGCGATGAAAGCGCCAACAGGCCCGCACTGGCAAAGGCCAGCAAAGCCGCCAGCTGAAAGGTCTGATGGAAGGCGTCGAAGAAGCCATGCTGCACGTGCAGGATTTCAAACACCATCAGGACGATCGAAGCCGCGGCGACGGTACCCAGCGTGCGCGTCAGCAGCGCGAGGCTGCCCGCGACCCCGCGATCCCCCAGCGGAAGCGCTGCCGTCACGATATCGGTGTAAGCGAGCTGGAACAGGCCGAGGCCGACGCCCTGGACGAGCAGCCCGGCGACGCGCAACGCGGTCGGCGTCTGTTCGGTCCATGCGCTGAGCAGGATGAGGCCGGCGCCGATGGCCGCGGCGCCTGCGAGCGCCAGCCGTTCGGCGGAGATTCGCGCCCCGATCAGGCGACCGCCGATCGGCGCAGCCAGTGCCGCACCGGCCGCGCCGCAGGCCAGAATGGCGCCGCTCTCGCCAAGCGAATAGCCGTTCACGCGGGTCAGATAATAGGGCACCAGCAGCCAGACCGAAAACGCCGCGAGATTGGCGAGAACGCTGACGAGGTTCAGGATCGCAAATCCCGGCAGGCGAAACACCGCGAAATCGACGATCGGCCGCGCCGCGCGCGACTGCCGGAAGATGAAGCCGGCAAAGGCGAGGGCGGACAGCAGCGCGAGCCAGACGGCGGACCATTCGCGCATGCGGTTGAACGCCATCAGCATCGTCACCAGCCCCAGCGCCAGCGCGATGCCGGCCGGAATGTCCAGCGGATCGCGCGACGCCTGCGGTTGCGACGCCGGCAGGCCGCGCAACAGCAACAGCGCCGCGATCGCGATCGGGATGCGAAACCAGAACACCGCCGGCCAGTCCCAGCTCGCCACCAGCACCCCGCCGAGCAGCGGACCGAGCATCAGGCCGAGCGCCATCATCATGGTATAGATGCCGAGCGCCCGGCTGCGCCGTTCCTCGCCGTAGAGACTTGTCACCAGAGCCGCGCCGCAGCTCAGCACCAGGGCGGCGCCGATGCCCTGCATGCAGCGAAACACCAGCATCGCGCCGTAGCTCGGCGCATAGCCGACGAGCAGGAACGCCACCGCGCTGCACACCAGCCCGGTCCGGTAGACGACGGCGTGGCCGATGGTGTCGCCGATCCGCCCCAGCACCAGCAGCAGGCTGGCGTAGGCCAGCACGTAGCAGATCACCACCCACTGGATGTCGCCGATCGCCAGATCGAATCCCCTGGTGATGGCGGGGAAGGCGATGTTGACGGCGGTGTCTAGCTGCGTCGTAGCCGTGCCCAGCCCGATCATCGCGATCTGCCAGGCTCTGGAACGAAGGATGCCGGGTGACGCGCCGCGAGGATCGGCCAACAAGCGGTCCGATCAGTTCCGGTAGGAAGGGTCGACCCGATCGAGCTTGCGCAGCAGCGCGGGCCACGCCAGTTCGCCGTTGCGGTTTGGCAGGTCCACGCGAGGCTTCATCTTGTCGAAGGTCGCTTCCAGGATCTCCTGCGGCGGGCGGATCAGCTTGGTATTGCAGGACAGCGCCATGACCTGCACCTCGCAGGCGCGCTCCATGCGATACAACAGGTTGAATGTCGAGGGGACGTTGCGGCCGACCACGAGCAGTCCGTGGTTGCGCAACACCATCGCTTCGTGATCGCCGAGGTCGGCCACCAGCCGCTCGCGCTCGCCGATGTCGTCGGCGATGCCTTCGAAATCGTGGTAGGCGACATGAAGAAACCGCATCGAGGTCTGCGCCAGCGGCAGCAGCCCGCATTCCATTGCCGAGACCGCCATGCCGGCCGGCGTGTGGGTATGCGCCACGCAGTCCATTTCGGGCCGCGCCATGTGAATGGCGCTGTGAATGACGAAGCCGGCGGCGTTGACGCCGTAGTCCGACGCATTGAACAGGGTGTTGCCGTCGAGATCGACCTTGATCAGGCACGAGGCATCGATTTCCTCGTACAGCATTCCGTACGGATTGATCAGGAACTGATCGTGCGATCCCGGCACGCGGCAGGAGATGTGGTTGGCGATCATCTCCGTCATGCCGTACATCGCGGTGAGGCGGTAGCAGGCGGCGAGGTCGACGCGGGTTTGCCATTCTTCGGGGCTGACCTGCTCGCGAACCGATTTGACGACTTTGATGGCGGGCGAATTCAAGGGACGGTTCATGGAGCCTCTCCGCTGCAACGGGCTATGTTCCTGCAAGAATCTGGTGGCTGGGTCTCGCCTGCGACGTTACTTGCTCGACGGGCACCGCGGCAAGCGCTGACGGCACAGTCCTGCAATGCGGCCGGCGCTAATGCGCTGCAGCATAAATCGATTCCCGGGACGACCGGTCCCGCTGCACGTGCAGCGAGAATTTCCGCGCCGACTCTGGCCGGGGAATTTTCCGCTTCCTGAAATGACAGCCGCGGAAAGCGTGGCGCGGCAATGTGGCCGTATTGGCATCGCCCGAAATCGCGCATACACTTTTCCCACAAGAGCCGTAACGGCCAAAAAAGATTCATCATGGGGAGGGTTCGGATGCAGAGGACGAGCGTAGGCGCGCGTTGGGCGCGCAGGATATCGGCGGCGTTGCTGTTCACTTCTTTGCCTGTCGCGGCGGTCGCGCAGACCGCACCGGCGGCGCCGGCGGCCCCGCCGGTGAAACTCGGAATCGTCACCTTCCTGACCGGCCCGGCCGCCGGCCCGTTCGGAATACCCGGGCGCAACTCCGCCGAAATCATGATCGAAATGCTCAACGCCGGCAAAGTGCCGGCGCCCTATGCGAGCGTCGGTCTCGCCGGTGCGCCGATCCTGCCGAAATTCGTCGACGAGGCCGGCTCCTCGGCAAACCAGGTCACCGAATTCCGCAACCTCGTTCAACGCGACGGCATGAATGCGGTCGTCGGATATATCTCGTCGGGCAATTGCCTCGCTGTGGCCCCGGTTGCCGAAGAACTGAAGGCGCTGACCGTGTTCTGGGATTGCGGCACGCCCCGGATCTTCGAGGAAAGGCCGCTCAAATACGTATTCCGCGCGACGCCGCACGCCACCATGGATAACGTCGCGGCCGCCCGCTACGTGCTGAAGAAATTCCCCGACCTCGCTTCGTTTTCGGGCATCAACCAGAACTACGCCTGGGGACAGGACAGCTGGCGTGATTTCGTCGCGGCCATGAAAGCGCTGGCGCCCAAGGCGACGGTCGACAAGGAGCTGTTTCCGAAATTGTTCGCGGGCGAATTCGGCGCGGAAATCTCGGCGTTGCTGACCACCAATTCCAAGGTGGTGCATTCCAGCTTCTGGAACGGCGATCTCGAGAGTTTCATCGTCCAGAGCGGTGCGCGCGGTCTGCCGGCGCGCTCCACCATGGTCTACACCGCCGGCGAAACCGCCATGTTCCGGCTCGGCGCCAAGATCCCTGACGGTACCATCATCGGAGCCCGCGGCCCGCACGGCGTGATGGCGCCCGACACCCCCCTGAACAAGTGGTTCCGCGGGGTTTACGAGGATCGCTTCGCCACGGCGCCGACCTATCCGGCCTATCACATGGCGCAGTCGATCCTCGGGCTCAAATCCGCATGGGACAAGGCCGCGGCAACGAAGGGCGGCCAGCAACCCTCGATCGACGAGGTGGTGAAGGCGTTCGAGGGTCTCGAGTTCGAGGGACCGAGCGCCAGGATCCGCATGGCGATCGGCAACGGCCACCAGGGTATCGCCGATATCGCCTATGGCAGCTTCCGTTTCAACAAGGCGGAAAACAAGGCCGAAATCGTCGACATCGTCCGCTATCCCGCCGAGTGCGTGAATCCTCCCGACAACATGACCTCGACGGCGTGGCTCGCAGCCGGCATGCCCGGAGCCAAATGCAACTAGCCGCCGCACGATTGCCTGCAGCCGGCCCCGCCGGCTGCAGCCCAGCTGCATTTCACGAAACAAGGGACGGCATCCGGTGATCACTGTTATCGCCATCGTTACCGATGGCCTGGTCTATGCCGCCTGGCTGTTTGTCGTCGCCATCGGCCTGACGCTGATTTTCGGCGTCATGAAGATTCTGAATGTCGCCCATGGCGCGTTCTACGCCTTTGGCGCCTATGCGGCGGCGACCGCGATCGGGCTGTATTTCGACCGCGGCTGGCCCGTCGTCGGCGGCTATCTGGTGGTTGCCATCGCGGCGATCGCGATCGGCCTGGTGATGGGTTACATCCTGGAGCGGGTGTTTCTCCGCCGCGTCTACGGCAAGGATGAAGTCGTCGTCGTCCTCATCACCTACGCGCTGTTCCTGATCCTGGAAGACGTGCTGATCCTGATCTGGGGCACCGACGGCCGGTCGGCCTATCAGCCCTATACCGAGGCCGGCAGCTTCACGGTCGGCGGATTGCCGCTGTCCGTCTACGACATCGGTCTGGTCGGGTTCGCGGGTCTGCTGGCGATCGCGTCCACGCTGGCCATCAAGAGGACGACCTTCGGAAGGCTGTTGACGGCGGTGATCTACGATCGCGAAACCGCCGCCGCGTTCGGCGTCAATGTCTCCAGGGTCTACACGGTGACGTTTCTGGTCGGCGCGGTGCTCGGCGCGCTCGGCGGCGCATTGACCGCGCCCAAGATTTCGGTGACCCCCGGGCTCGGGGTCGAGGTCATCGTGCTCGCCTTCGCAGTGGTGGCGATCGGCGGAATGGGCTCGATGGAGGGGGCGCTGGTCGGCGCCCTGATCGTCGGCCTGTTCCGCGCCGGCGCCGTGCACCTGGTACCGCAACTCGAACTGTTCTCGATCTATGCGGTGATGGCGCTGGTGCTGGTGTTTCGTCCGCAAGGTCTGTTCAGCCGCGCTCAACCGAGAAAAATCTGATGACCGGATCTCGCATTCTCCTCGGCGCGGCGATCCTCGGCGGGTTGGGGGCGGCAGCACCCTTCACGCCGCTCTGGCTGATCTCGCTGGTGACCCTTGCGATGTCCACCGGGCTCGTGGTCTGCGGCCTCATCATCCTGTGGCGCGCCGGCCTGGTTCCGTTCGGCCAGGCCCTGTTCTTTGCGACGGGAGCCTACACGGTGGCCCTGTCGGGGCGCTGGTTCGGGGTGAACGACGCTTTCCTGCTGATCGGGCTGGCCGTGATCATGGCGGCGCTGGTGGCACTGCTGGTCGGTTTCCTGCTCGCGCAGTACCGCGAGATCTTTTTCGCCATGCTCAGCCTGGCGCTGTCGATGATCCTGTACGGCGTGCTGGTCAAATCCGAGACGCTGGGCTCGACCGACGGCATCAATGTCGCCCAGGCCAGCTTCTTCGGCATGAAGCCGCGCGGTCCCGGCTACACTTTCGCGCTGTTCTGGCTGGCGCTCGGCATGGTGTTTTCCGCCTGGGTGGGCGTTTCGGCCTATCTTGGTTCGGTGGCCGGCCAGCTCGCCGGCGCGATCCGCGACAATGAAATCCGCGTCGAATATCTCGGCATTTCCGTCACCCGTCTGGTGCATCTGAAACTGACCATTTCGGCGGCGCTGGCGGGCGCCGGCGGGGCGCTGGCGGCGCTGTCGATCAGCCATGTCGATCCGCAGATGGCCTATTGGACCACGTCCGGCGGCTTCGTGTTCGTGACCATCCTGGCCGGCGCGGCGTCGGTCCCGGCGGCGTTTCTCGGTGCGCTGCTGTTCGAGGTCGTCCGCACCATCGCGGTCGCCCTGCTGCCCGGCGGCTGGCAATTGATCCTGGGGTCGGTGCTGCTGCTGACGATCCTGTTCGTGCCCGAGGGGCTCGGCTCCCTGATGATCCGCAAACGCGCCAACGCGGCCGGAAAGGGGACGGCATGAGCGCGCTGCTTTCCGTCAAGGGGCTCGAAAAGAGCTTCGGTCAGGTCGTCGCCGCCCGCGATATCAATGTCGACGTGCCGCAGGGGCAGACCGTCGGGATCATCGGCGCCAACGGCGCCGGCAAGACCACCTTCGTCAACATGATCACCGGCCATCTGACGCCGTCGGGCGGCAGCATCCAGTTCGAGGGCAGCGACATCACCGGGCTGCCGTCGCGAAAAATCATGCGGCTGGGCATCGCGCGTTCGTTCCAGGTGGCGCAGGTCTTTCCGAGCTTCAGCGTGTTCGAGAACCTGTGCGCGGCTACCGCGATCGCCCGTTCCGGCAGTTCCGTGGTCGGTGCGGCGCTGTCGCGTTTTGTCTCGGCCGGGACATCGGCCGATGCCGAAACCGCGCTCGACCAGTTCCAGATCAGCCGGTTTCGCGACGCGCTGGCGTCGACGCTGCCGCAGGGCGTGCGCAAGCTGCTCGACATTGCGATGGCGACGGCGGGAAATCCGCGTGTCCTGCTGCTCGATGAGCCGACCAGCGGGATCAGCCTGGAGGAGAAATTCGGCCTGATGGACGTCATCATGGGGGCGCTGAAGGCGCGCGGCACCACCATCCTGTTCGTGGAGCACGACATGGAGATCGTGCAGCGGTTCGCCGATCGCGTGCTGGCTTTCTACGACGGCACCGTGATCGCGGACGGTTCGCCCGCCGAGGCACTCGGCGACGAGCGCGTGCGCGAGTTCATCACGGGAACGCTGATCCGCTCCAGGGACGGCAAACTCAACGCCGGCAGGGCGTCCCATGCTTGAGGTATCCGCGCTGCACGTCTCGATCGGCGCCATCGAGATCATCCGCGATGCGCAATTGTCGCTCGGCGAGCGGCAGTTCTCCGGCCTGATCGGACGCAACGGCGCCGGCAAGACGACGTTGATGCGGGCCCTGATGGGCGCGCTGCCGGCGCGCGGCACCATGACCCTGGATGGCGTCGATCTGCTGGCGGAGCCGGCGCATCGCCGCGCCGCGCTCGGGCTCGGCTACATGCCGGAAGACCGCCGGCTGGTGCCGGAATTCGTGGTCGAGGAAAACATCCTGCTGCCGGCGCTGGCAACTGGATCGACCGACGCGCAGGAGCGCCTCGAACGCATTTATTCGCTGATGCCGGAGGTTGCGAATTTCCGGCGCCGCCGCGCCATGGAGCTCTCGGGCGGCCAGCAGAAGATGGTGGCTTTGGCCCGGGCCTTGATGGCGGGACGCCGTTTGCTCGTGCTGGATGAGCCGTTCGAGGGCCTGGCGCCGGCGCTGGCGCGCCGGCTCGGCGAAGTTCTCTCGAACCTCAAGGACGAGGGTGTGTCGGTGCTGATGTCGGAATCCAACGAGACCCACGTCATCGATCTCTTGGATCGCACCTTCCGCATCGAGCGCGGCGCGGTCGTCGCGGGCTGACAAAGCGGGCATGATGCGGCCCCGATTGAATACGCCGTCGAGCTGGTTGTGACATTCCAACAGGGGGGCTCGCCGGTTGGATTGATTTTTTTCGATCGACACCCAGAAATGGTGCTGGCGCGGCGTTGCGAAATCGGTTTTCTTGCGATCGGAATTCACATTGCAGGGAGATGATGATGAGAAGGATGGCTCCGCTTCTGGTGGCCGCTGGCCTGGTGCTGTCGTCGGCGCCGTCCCATGCCGTCGTGCTGGATCTGTCGACCATGACCTGCAAGCAGTTCCTCGAGGGCGGCGACGACACCATCAAGATGGTGCTGACCTGGATGGACGGCTGGTACAAGGGCGATTCCGACGAGGCGATCATCGACACCGATGTGTTCGTTGAAAACGCCAAGAAATTCGGCAGCTTCTGCGGCAACAATCCGAGCATCAGCATCGTCAACGCCGCCGAAAAGGTGCTCGGGAAGTAATCCGCTGCGGGCTTTCCGCCGACAGTGCCGGCTCACGCGGCGGGCGTTCGCCCGAAGGCGGCTATGCCAGCATCGCGAACGCGCTGGAGACCATCGCCACCGGCTTGTGGTCGCTGGCGCTGGACAGCGTGACGCGGCCGAAACTCATGGTGCGGCCCATCCGGACCACCCGCGCGTCCGCCAGCACGTCCGAGGCGGTCGCGGCCCGCATGAAATGCGTGGTTTGGTCAACCGTCGTCATCGGCCGGTAGCCGCGGTTGGCCGCCATGTTCGCGATCACCATCGCGGTATCCGCGAATGCCATCAGCGCCTGGCCGCACACGATGCCGCCGTTGCGGCACAGCCGCTCCGAGATGGGCATGCGGAGGACGGCGCCCGGTTGCCAGTCGGCGGCAGCATTCGGCGGCGGGTTAATATCGATGCCCTCGATCGACAATCTGAGGTCCTGCACCCACGGCGCAAATATATCGCCAAGCAGGCGCCTGGCTTCCTCGAGACCGAATTCCCTGGGCGGCTGATCCTGCGTCAACGTTGGTTCCCTCGCTTCATTCGGCTTCCCCGCATTCTTAGGTGCCTCCGCCCCAAATGAACACTCCCGGTAAGGCTCAAAAATGCCTGACTTCGGGCCGTATCATCCCGTTGGGGAGTGCGTATGGGGAAGTGCGTCGTGGCGCGATCGCCGGAATCCTGCATATCGGACCGCTCTTGACCCAACGAGCCGGCCTGTTGGCGCGCTTGGCGTGGCGGCTGGCGCGGTGATATATTGCCCGCAATCTGCAGGGAGTTTGCCCGATGAGAATTCTTGGCGCCGTGGCTGTCATCGTGTTGCTGGCAGGGCCGGCCTATGCGCAAACGCCCAACATCAACCTGATCCCGGAAATGCAATCCAAGACGCCGGAGGAGAAGGAAGCCGAAGCGGTGAGGGACAAGGCCTACAAGGAATCGCTGAAGAAGATTCCGGATGCCAAGGCTTCCTCCGACCCGTGGGGCAATGTGCGCGGCAACGATACGCCGAAGACGTCGGCCCCCGCCAAGCCGCGCACCAAGACCGGCAGCACCACGCGATAATGGCTTGCGGGTTCTGATTGCTTCAGAACCCGCTCCAAAAGGCTATGGGCGCGGATGAGGCCGGCCGCCGAGGCTGCGCAACGACGCGGCCAGCCGGGCCATGAAGGATCTCACCCACGGGTCCTCAGACGCGGACAGGCTGTCCGGCGTGCCCGGTGCGGACCACAATGCGTCCCTGGTCCTGTCGTCCAGGATTTGAAGCCGGCGCGTGCGTGTTTTTGGTGCGGGTGCTGTCATGGTGGCCCCTTTGCTGGGGAACCAACGGACGACTCTCGATAGCGTTCCAACAAAAATACAGTTAATGGTTGAAAATCCGCGGCCCGCGGTCAGGCCAGCGTGGCCGATTGGTCGAGCAGCGTCTCGTAGCATTCGCAGGACATCCGCATCAGCGCCTGCCGGTCCAGGATCTTGATGACGCCGCGTGAATAGGTGATCGCGCCCGCGGCCTGCACCTTGCTCGCGACTTCGGTCACCGAAGTGCGCCGGACCCCGAGCATTTCCGCGAGGAATTCCTGGGTGAGGGGCACGGTGTCGCTGGCCGCGCGGTCCGCGCTTTGCAGCAGCCAGCGGCAGAAGCGCGCCTCGATCGAGTGCAGCGCGTTGCAGGCGGCGGTCACCCGCGCCTGCGACAGCAGCACCTCGTTGTAGCGAATGCAGAGATTGCGAACGGGATCGCTGCCGGCGGCGACCGTCCTGAAATGGCTGGCGGCGATCCTGCTGACCGATACCGGCATCTGCACCACGACGCGGACCAGCGACTTGTAGAGGCCAAGCCCCGCCATCGCGCCGACCACGCCCTCGCGGCCGACCGTGGCGGTCTCGATCGCCTTGCCGTCGCGCAGCACGGCGAGCAGCGACAGCATGCCATACTGCGGAAAGTAGACCTGGTCGACCTCGTCGCCGGCCTCGGTCAGCACGACTCCCTGTGGCAGGGCGACCGTCGACAGATGCGGAAGCAGCCGATCGAAATCGTCGCGCGGCAGCGAGGCAAGCAGCTTGTTGTCCAAGGGAAGACCGGCCTTCAAAACGGGTACTGGCAATGCGATATCCTGCCCGGTCGGTCGGGCCGATTTACCGCAGGGGGTTAGGGAGAACGCTCCGAGAGGGCGGTCCGCGGGAAGGCCCTGTATAGGGACAAGGAGGGGGCGCTGTCGGTCCGGTAGCCGTCATAGCGGGATTTTCGCGCGGCTTGCACGGCTGCAGCTTTTGCTCGGGATCATCTTGGCGAATCGAAATCGTGCGTCGGCATGCTGATGAGGACGGTGCGGTCTCGGCTAGCCGATTTCGCTGACCGATCGATGCGTCTTGTCGGTACGCGGCGCCGCGGGAGTGTCGCCGAGCAGCCGGTCGAACTCGAGTTTCGAAATCTCGTAGCATTCGCAGGACCGCTGCTTCAGTGTCTGGCGATCGAGGATCGTCACGTGGCCGCGACGGTACCGGATCAGCCCGGCTCTTTGCAGGGATCCCATCACGTCGGTGACCGACGTCCTGCGGACCCCGAGCATCATTCCGAGGAATTCCTGGGTCAGCAGGAAATCGTCCGATGGCATCCGGTCGCGCGTCATCAGGAGCCAGCGGCAGCAGCGCTGCTCCAGATGGTGGAGATTGGCGCAGGCGCCCGATTGCGCGACCTGGTTGAAGAAGGCATGGGCATAGCGGAGCATGACCATGTTGAGCGCCGAACTACGATTGAGCTCGGCCCGGAAAATGCGGGCGTCCATCTGGAGCCCTGTTCCCGGCACCTGCATGTAAACCGAAGACGTTGCAACATCATCGCCGAGACAAACCGGCAATCCGACGATGCCCTCGTTGCCGATGGTGCCGACCTCGGCGCTACGGCCGTCCGAGGTCGTGATCACCAGCGACGCGACTCCGTCGATGGGAAAAAAGATGTGTGTGATCGGACGCGAAGCTTCGTAGAGGCTTTTCTTGTAATCCAGCGTGACGTGCGACAGATGCGGCCGCAGTCGCTGGTAGTCCTCATCGGACAACAGCGAAAGAAGCCGGTTGGTTCGTCGATCGATATCCGGCATGCCGTAAGGTTCTCTTTGGTTGGCCGCGCCCGGCTGGTTCCCGAAAGGGAAACGGCGCCACCCGACTCGCTCTCAATGAGGCGCGGGAGCCCTTGTTGGCTCTCAGTCGCCGGCATCCGATGGGTCGCTGCCGACGATGTCCACTTGTAGCGCCGTCATGTCCGGCAAGCGACTCAATTCCATATTCCCTGGTGTACGTTCTGCGGAAACTGATCGGCCAGGAAACTGATTGGCCAGGACTCGGATTGGAGACCGCCCGCGTTATAATGGAACGGTTGTCAGAGTTTGGAGTTCCGACATGGCCGCTCGCCCGCGCGATCTCGCCGACCGGATGGCCGCCCGGCGCAAGCCGGACGACGGTTTTCTGCGCCAAACCTTTACGCTGCCGCGCGCCGCGGCGCGGACAATGGCGCGGGACTTCCTCACCCGCTTCCCCAAGGCCGCCTATATGAGCGAGGTCGAAAGCTGGCGCGAACTGCCGGGCGGCGAGATCGAGTTCACCATGCGCAGGCTGGGCAGCGCCGACTAGACTTTCCGGCTGACCGACCCTAAGCGCGGTCCGCGACCACATGGTTGCAGGCGTAGCAGCGGAAAACCTTGATCGCGGAGCGGATCGACAGCGCCGGCAGTTCAGCCAGCTGCTTCATGGCCGCAGCGCATTTTTCGCAGCGGCGCCCGGAATCATCTTGATCCGCCGGTTCGGGCGGAATAGTCGCGTCGCCAGACGCCATCACGGCCGCCCCTGTGTTTCTGGAATCGTTGATGTCTGATTGCCACGACGGCAGCCCGGGTGTGAGGAGGCCAAATGCCGCGCGTGAACGGCGGACCGGCCCCCGGATCAATCCTGGTCTTCTGCGCCCAATAATTTGCCGTTCGACCGGTTAATGAAATGAAGCCGGCTGCAGGCCTGGCAGACCACGGTCTCGTAACTGTAATTAGAATCCTCATCGGGGTCGTCCGCCAGCCAGTGCTGTACGTTCATGCCGGTCCGCGGACATTTGAAGATGAGGTTCGCCATAGGGCCGCCAATTTGGGGCCAGCATGGTCGTTCGCCTTGATCCCGATCAATTTATCCGGATCCGGTAGCGGCCTTCTTGAGCTCGCGGTTAATCCGCAACTGAACCCGGCGGATGGCGAGCTGCCTGATATTGGACTCGGTCTTGCCGGATATCACGGCGTCGCCGATCCGGAACTGCCATTGCCAGACGCCCGGCGCTGACTGGGTAACGGTGTATTCGACGCCCCGATGCATCATCGGAAATCCCCCGGCTCCTGAATGCCGATTCCATTATAAAACTACAGGTTGTTAAATTGAATACCGCGCGTATGTAAGATTGTTTTTTGGCGGGTGCCGGTTCGGGGGCTGGGAACAGGACGGCCGTCGGGCACAAGGCGGCGTTGGCGAAGCCCGCGGGGGAGGGGCGCTGCTTCCGGTACAAGGGAAGATCGCGGAATTTCGCTACCTTGGCGCTCTCAAGGCCGGAGACGCCAGCCAGCTGCCGATGACATCGGATGCGGCCGTCATCTTGCGGGCCCTCTGCAGCAAACCGTCCCGCATGTCGCCGACGGGAAGTTTGTCGGCGGCTTCGCGCAGTTCGGAGGCCCTGAGTTCGAGGCAGCCCTGGACTGTTTGATGGAAGGGGTGAGCCAATCGGGTGCTCCGGATCATTCCGCGTGGTGTCCCGCCAAGTTTGGCACGCCTCCCGCCTCAGCCAGCGGTCACCAAGGCGCATCTCCGTAGTACTACGGAGAACGTTTAGGGGGTGTTAACCAAGTCGGCGGGCCGCTGAAATCAAATTATGGCAGTTGTGTTTTTGCCTTAGAGCCGCCGCGAAGGGAAACGTACGCGCCCTCCTGCAGATTTATCCCTTGACGCCAAGTAAAAATATCCGTATTCTATCCCTCAATCGCAGGTAGCAGGGGATACGGTCATGGCCAAGTACACTTTCAAGCAGTTTCAGGCCGAGTATCCGGACGATGCGTCCTGCCTCGCCCGCC
>NZ_JAUYQU010000263.1 GCF_030697065.1 Bradyrhizobium sp. | reverse complement strand
CGGTGGCCACC
Source organism: Bradyrhizobium sp. (assembly GCF_030697065.1). Taxonomy (GTDB): domain Bacteria; phylum Pseudomonadota; class Alphaproteobacteria; order Rhizobiales; family Xanthobacteraceae; genus Bradyrhizobium. Next base: position 3,485 of record NZ_JAUYQU010000263.1, on the reverse strand, counting down.
ATCCGGGATTCCGGCGAAAACCTGCAACGAATTCTCAACGACATTCTCGACCTGTCGATACTCGAAGCCGGCCGGCTGGAGTTCGAGACGATCGATTTCTCGCCGGCAAGGCTTGTGGATTCTGTTGCCTCGGTCATTGCAACGAGCGCGAAGGACAAGGGACTGACGGTCAAGCTCGAGATCGATCCGAGCCTTCCGTCCACCCTGAGCGGAGACGTCACGAGAATCCGCCAGGTCTTGCTTAATCTTGCCTCGAACGCCGTCAAGTTCACGGAGCGTGGAGGGGTGACCATCGCGGTCGCCTGCGTATCGCGAGAGAGCAGCCGCGCTACGGTGGAATGGAGCGTGTCTGACAGCGGTATCGGCGTTCCGCCGGATCGTGTCGGCCGGCTGTTCACCGACTTCGCCCAGGCCGACGTCTCGATCAATCGGCGCTTCGGCGGGACCGGCCTTGGCCTCGCCATCTGCCGGCGTATCGTCGAGCAGATGGGCGGCGCGATCGGCGTTGTCTCTCCGGCAAGCGGGGGCGCGACTTTCACATTCAGCCTGACGCTGCCGGCGAGCGACAAGACGGTGAGGGATGAGCGCACCGACCGTGCCGGGGCCAAAGATCTGAAAGCTCGCATCGCCACGATGGACCGCCCGTTGCGGGTATTGATCGCCGAGGACGACGCCACCAACCGAATGGTGGTGCTGATGATGTTGCGGGAATTCAACGCCGAGACGCGGGTGGTAACCGACGGCATGCAGGCGGTGCAGGCGGCATCGGAGGCCGACTACGACCTGGTGCTGATGGACGTACGCATGCCGGAGATGGACGGTCTTGCGGCAACAAGGGCGATCCGCGGCCAGGGCGGCCGGTTCGCGAGCCTGCCCATCATCGCCCTGACGGCAAATGCCTTCGCCGAAGATGTCGAGGTGTGCAGAGGCGCCGGCATGTCCGATTTCCTCGCCAAGCCGCTGCGCAAGCCGGCGCTGGTGGCCGCGATCCTGCGGGCCATCGAACGGACCTCTGCGCTGCCGGCGGCCCCGGCATCAGCGGATGTCCCTGCCGTGCTCGACCGCATGGCGCTGGCGCATCTGACCGCCGCGATCGGCGAGGACGGCGTGCGGGAGACGTTTGCGACGTTTGCGGACGAGACCGCCGCACGGCTCGCGCTGTTCCGGCAATTCGAGGCAGGCGGCGACCGGGAGTCGATCGAGATCGAGGCCTGCGCCCTGAAAGGATCGGCAAGGACCCTCGGCGCCAGCGAGATGTCCGACATCGCAAGGTTGATTGAACACCGGGCTGCCAGCATCAGCGCCGATGAACTGAGGGAGGCGATCGGCTGGCTGGACGAGGCGCATCGCAGGATGCGCCGGGAGTTCGAAGCAGACTTTAACCAGGTCGCCTGACACTCGGGCGAACCAAAAAGTCCCCTCAGATCGAAAAGCTGGTGCCGCAGCCGCAGGAGGCAGTGGCGTTCGGATTGACCACCCGGAACGAGGCGCCGATCAGATCGTCGACGAAATCGACCTCCGAACCGGCCAGAAACGGCACCGAGGCCGGATCCACCAGCACCACGGCACTGTCGCGTGCGATGACGAGGTCATCCTCGGCCTGGGCGCGCTCGACATCGAATTTGTACTGGAAGCCCGAGCAGCCGCCGCCTTCGACGCTGATCCGAAGCATGGCGCCGTCGCCCTCGGTCCTGAGGATCTCGCCGATGCGGCGGGCGGCCCGCTCGCTGATGGTGACGGCTGTCGTCATGTGAGAACTCTCCGGTCGCCGCTGCCGGAACCAAACTATTTGGTATCCGGCACGCCCCATAGTTAAGTGCGCAGGCCCGTGGAATCAATTGGATAAGGATTAAATCACCGTGTCGGTCGGAATGGCAGCCCCTCGCGCGATCTATGCCTGCGACCCCGCCCGCAGCCGAGGGCGGCTGTTTGCAGAGCCGCCAAGCAAGACCCGCAGCCCGTTCCGCCGGGATTGCGACCGGGTGATACATTCCACCGCCTTTCGCCGCCTCAAGCACAAGACCCAGGTATTCGTGTTCCATGAGGGCGATCATTACCGAACCCGGCTGACCCACAGCCTCGAAGTGGCCCAGATCGCCCGGGCCCTGGCCCGGCAGCTCGGCCTCGACGAGGATCTGACGGAGACGCTGGCGCTGGCCCATGATCTCGGCCATCCGCCGTTCGGCCATGCCGGCGAGCGGGCGCTGGACGCCTGTCTCCAGGCCCATGGCGGCTTTGACCACAATGCCCAGACCCTGCGCGTCGTTACCTCGCTGGAACACCGCTATCCCGAATTCGACGGCCTCAACCTGACCTGGGAAGCGCTGGAGGGCATCGTCAAGCACAACGGCCCCCTGACCGAGCGTGGCGGCGCCGCCCTCGGAAGGTATCGCGACCGCGGCATTCCCTCGGGCATATCTGACTACCTGGCGACCTACGACCTGGAATTGTGGAGCTTTGCCTCGCTGGAAGCCCAGGTTGCGGCGATCGCCGACGACATCGCCTATGACGCCCACGACATCGACGACGGGCTCAGGGCCGACCTGTTCACGGTCGACGATCTCAAGGTGATGCCGCTGACGGCCGGGATGATCGCGGAGATCGCGACGCACTATCCCGATCTCGACGAGGTCAGGCGCGGCGCGGAGCTGGTGCGCGAACTGATTTCGTACCTGATCGGCGCGGTGGTCACCGAAGCGGGCCGCCGGCTCGAACTCGCCAGACCCAAATCGGTCGAGGATGTGCGCAAGCTTGGCGACGTCCTGATCGCGTTTCCGCCCGAGGCGGCGCAGGCGGAAGCCGAGATCAAGGCGTTCCTGAAGGTCAGGATGTACCGCCATCCCAGGGTGATGCGGGTGATGGGCGAGGCCGAGCAGATCCTGTTCGACCTGTTCGCGCGCTACCGGCAGAGCCCGGACGACCTGCCGGCGGAGTGGTCGGCGCGCGGTGGCGGCGATCACGATACCGAAGCCTCGCATATCAGGCGGATCGGCAATTTCATCGCCGGGATGACCGACCGTTTCGCCATCACCGAGCACCAAAGGCTTTTTGACTCGACCCCGGATTTGCGTTAGGCGGCGGCCTAGCCGCACGCGGCATCATCCCCGGTCCAGTCACGCCCATGGTCGATTCCAGTCAACCGCAGCATCTTTTCGCCAATGTGCTGGGGCGAGTCCACGCGGCCTGCGCCGCGCTCGCCTCCGAAGGCGGCTGGCCCACGGATATCGACCTGTCGCGGGTCGTGGTCGAGCCACCGCGCGATGCGGCCCATGGCGACATGGCGACCAATGCCGCGATGGTGCTGGCGAAGGAGGCCAGGGCAAAACCGCGCGATCTCGCCGAAGCGATAGCGGTCAAACTGCGCGCCGATGAGCTGATCGCCTCGGTCGACGTCGCCGGGCCCGGCTTCATCAATCTGACACTAAAGCCTTCGGCCTGGTCGGACGCGTTGCGCACCGTGCTGCGCGAGGGCGCCGGCTATGGCA
>NZ_JAUYQU010000173.1 GCF_030697065.1 Bradyrhizobium sp. | reverse complement strand
GACGGCGCGGGATTCGAACGTCTTCGAGGAAAGCCCCGATGTATCGACGCCGCCGAGCGTCACTTCCGCCGTGCGATAGCCCTCGGTGCCGTTGGGCCGCACCCGCCACTGCGTCACGCCGGCGGCAATCTCCGTCAGCAGCCTGTCGGAAAAATCGGCCAGCCGCTCCGGCCCTCTGGTAGTATCCGCGATGATCCGCGCCAGCCGCTTCGGAACCAGACCGGAAAGTGCGGTGGCCATCTCCTGCTTGGGATGATCGCGGCGCAATCGCTTCAATTCTGCCAGCACATCGATGCCCGGCGCCATGTCGATGACAATCTCCTCGCCGTCGCGCCAGTAGGAAGAGATCTGCAGGATCGCCGGACCGCTCAGCCCGCGATGGGTGAACAGCAGCGCCTCGTCGAAACGCGCCTTGCCGCAGCTGACCACGGCATCGAGCGCGACGCCCGACATCTCCCTGAATTGCGCCAGCAGCGCCGCGTCGAAGGTCAGCGGCACCAGCGCCGCGCGCGGCGGCACGATCTTCAGGCCGAACTGCTCGGCGATCCTGTAGCCGAAGCCGCTCGATCCCATTTTCGGAATCGAGGGGCCGCCGGTCGCGACCACCAGCGCCCGGCCGCGAAACTCCCCCTGATCGGTCACCACGACGAAATCGTCGCCGGTTTTCGAGATCGCTGAAATGCGCACGCCCAGCCGCAATTGCGCGCCGCCCTTGCGGCATTCCGCCAGCAGCATGTCGATGATCTGCCGCGACGAGCCGTCGCAGAACAATTGCCCGCGCGTCTTCTCGTGAAAGGCGATGCCGTAGCGCTCGACCAGCGCGATGAAATCGTGCTGGGTATAGCCGCTCAGCGCCGAATGGCAGAACCGCGGATTGTCGGACAGGAAATTCGCCGGCGTGGTGTGCAGGTTGGTGAAATTGCAGCGACCGCCGCCGGAGATGCGGATCTTTTCGCCCGGCTGCCGCGCCTGCTCCAGCACCAGCACCGAACGGCCGCGCTGGCCGGCGACGCCGGCGCACATCAGGCCGGCGGCGCCGGCGCCGAGGATGATGACGTCGTTGACGGCCAGGCTCTTGCTTTTCAGGGAAGCTGGCAAGCCCTGGGTCATTCGACCAGCAGCACGTCGACCGCCACCGCGAGCTTCTGCTTGCGCGAGCCCACGATGATGCCGTCGACCGGCGAGACATCGGAAAAATCGCGCCCCACCGCCAGCACGATGTGATCGTTCTCGACCAGGATATCGTTGGTCGGGTCGAAACCGATCCAGCCGAGTTCCTCGCCGCACCACAGCGCGACCCAGGCGTGGGTCGCGTCGGCGCCCTGCAGGCGCGGCTGTCCCGGCGGCGGAATGGTGCGCAGATAGCCCGAGACATAGGCCGCCGGCAGGCCGAGGCCGCGCAACCCTGCGATCATCACATGGGCGAAATCCTGGCAGACGCCGTGACGCTTCTCGAACACTTCCTTCAGCGGCGTCGAGATCACGGTGGCCTTCGGGTCGTATTTGAATCCGGTGCGGATCCGGTGCATCAGATCGACCGCGCCGGCGAGGATTCCGCCGCCCCTCGGAAAGCTCTGCGCCGCATAGGCCGTCACCGGCTGCTGCACCGGCACCAGCGGACTGGCAAAGATATATCCGATCGGCGATTCCGGGCCGAGGCTGGTGGCCTCGAAGGCCACTTCGCGAACGCTCTCCCATTCCGGACTGGGCGCGGCGCGGCCGGGGGCCTTTCGGGAGACCGACACCCGCGACCTCGAATCGATGCGCAGGCTGCGATGCGAGGTTTCGATCACGATGCTCTCGGTGTGGGTCCCGAAAAAATCGTGCCGCACGGCGCGGTCCGCCGGCTTCGGACGGATCTCGACGGTATGCGAGACCAGTTGCTGCCCGTCGCCGCTCCTGGGCTCCAGCCGCAGCGAGCAGCGCGAGTAGCTCACCGGGCTTTCATAGGAATAGCTGGTGACGTGACGGATGTCGTAGATCACGCGAGGCCCGTCAGCTTTTCAGGCCGGCTGGCATTGGGCCCGTGCGGAAAATAGTGCGACCCGATGGCATCGGCCAGCGTCAGCAGATCCTGTTCCAGCGCAAACAAAGTCTTGGTGTCGAGGGAAGCCGCCTCCGCCGTCGTCAGCATCGCCTGCAGCGCCACCGCGAGGCGCTGCGGCCGTTCGATCAATCCTCCCTCTTTCAGGGTCGGCAGGCTGGCGATGTGGTCGTTCAGCGCGGCGACCTGGAACGCCACCGAACGGGGATTATAGGGGTCGAGCACCACGAGGTCGCGCACCGGCGGCAGCAAGGGCCCGACGAGGTAACGCGAGCGATAGGTGATCTGGCAGTCGACCAGCGTCAGCAGGATGTCGAGATCCTCGCTGCCGGCCTCGTCAAAGGCGAACTGGCGGGCGATACGCACGGTGTTGATGGCGCGCTCGGCGCGGCGGCCCATTTCGAGAAATCGCCAGCCGGCGGCGCGGTTCATGTTTTCCTGCACGAGGCCGGCGAAGCTCGCGAGTTCCTGCAGCGTCAGTTCGGCGGCGATCATCATGCCGTCGTCGTCTTCGACCTCCTGCGCCAGCCGCTCGGACATTTCTGTGATGACCTGCCAGGCGTCCGGCGACAGCCGCTCACGCAGCGACGTCGCGGTTCGCTGCGCCGAACGCACCAGCGACAAGGCCGAGCCGAACTTTGCCTCGCTCTGCAGCGCCTCGGCCACGACCTTGGCAGGCTGCGACCGCGAGGTCTGCGAGGCCGCGCCCCAGATCACCAGCAGACGCTGCACCCGCTCGATCGCCGGCAGCACGGTCGGAGAACCCTTGCCGGCATCGCGTTGCATGCCGAGCGCCCGCAGCAGCCGCAGCGTCGCCTCGGCGCGCTCCAGATAGCGGCCGAGCCAGAATAGATTGTCGGCAGCGCGGCTGGGCACCACGCCGGCAATGCGCCGGATCCGCACGGTGTCGACCCCCGGCAGCAGGGTCGCGGTCGAAACCGTCTTGTCGGACACCACCCAGACGTCCGCCGCCCGGGCGCCGTCGCCCATCGAGACCGCGCGCGCATCGGGCTGATCGGCGATCCGGCAAAAGCCACCCGGCATGATGGTCCAGCCATCGGCCGTTGCCGCCGCGAACACGCGCAGCACGAAAGGGCGCGGCGTGATGTGGCCGTTGTCCCACACCGGCGTGGTCGACAGCCGAACCAGTTCCTGGCCGACATAATCGATACCGCGATCCGAGATCGCAGTCTTGAGCCGCTCGCGGTCGCTGGCCGACAGCTCGGCAGCGAGGATGGGTCCCCTGCCGAAGCCGGGAACGCCCCTACCATAGGCGCCCTCGATGGCAAATTCGTCGAGCCGCGACAGCACTTCCTCGCGCGCGGCCTTCTGGCCGCACCACCAGGTCGCGATATGCGGCATCTTCAGATCTTCGCCGAGAAAGCGCCGGCTCAGACTGGGCAGGAAGCCCAGCAGCGCCCTCGCCTCCATCACGCCGGAGCCCGGCATGTTGGCGACCACGACGCCGTTCTTGCGGATGACGTCAATCAGGCCGGGCACACCGAGTTGGGAGTTGGCATCGAGCTCCAGCGGATCGAGCGAATTGGAATCGACCCGGCGCAACAGCACGTCGAGCCGCTTCAGACCGGCCACGGTGCGGATATGGATGCGGTCGCCGCTGACGGCGAGATCGTCGCCCTCGACCAGCAGGAAGCCGAGATAGCGTGCCAGCGTGGCGTGCTCGAAATAGGTTTCGCTGAAGGTGCCCGGCGTCAGCAACCCGATGCGCGGCTCATCGCGGTCGGCGCTGGCGCGAAGGCTGTCGCGGAACGCCTCGAAGAACGACGCCACGCGCTCGACGTTCATGGATTTGTACAGCGAGGTAAAGGCGCGCGACAGCACCAGCCGGTTTTCCAGCGCGTAGCCCGCGCCCGATGGCGCCTGGGTACGGTCGCCCAGCACCCACCAGCGCCCGTCCGGCCCGCGCCCGACATCCGCGGCATAGATGCTGAGATAACGGCCGCCGGGCGGTTTGACGCCGCACACCGAGCGCAGATATTCGGTGCTGCCGGCAATGGCGGCCGCGGGTATCGCCCCCTCGGCTACCAGGCGGCCCTCGCCGTAGAGATCGCCCAGCACCAGCTCCAGCAATTCTGCGCGCTGCACGATACCGGATGACAATTGCTGCCAGTCGGCCTCGTCGATCAGGAGCGGCAGGTGGCTCAACGGCCACTGCCGGTCGGCGATCTCGCCAGGCGCGCGGTAGGTCACGCCGGCTTCCCGCAAATGCCGGTCGGCCGAGCCGAAACGCCGTTCGATATCGGCGGAGCTCAGGCTCGCGAAAGCATCGAAGAATCGGGTCCAGACCGCGCGCGGCGCACCATCCTGGCCGATATATTCATCGGGAATGCCGGGCAGCCGCACATAGTCGCGCACCCACTGGGCCACGCGCCGGTTGCCCGGACGGGCCCTGGCGCCGGCCCGACCGGCCGTCCCACCGCTTTCCTGGCCGTCGTGTCCCGCCATCCCCGACTCTCCCGCCTACAAAGCCCATTCTCAATGCAGGAGCGGCGTCCTCAAGTCGAGGGTCAAGGGGAACTCAATTGTGCGTTCTTCGCGGGGCGGATCGATCTTGCCGGGGGTATGGCCATGATCCTGGAACCGGGCCAGCCGGCGGGCTTCGGCCTCGTAGGAATTGACCGGTTTGGTGTCGTAGGTGCGGCCACCGGGGTGGGCGACGTGGTAGACGCAGCCGCCCAGCGAGCGGCCGTTCCAGGTATCGATCAAGTCGAAGGTCAGCGGCGCGTGAACCGGGATGGTCGGGTGCAGGCCCGAATGCGGCTGCCAGGCCTTGAAGCGGACGCCCGCGACGGCCTCCCCGGCGCGTCCGGTTTCGGTCATCGGCATCCGCCGGCCGTTACAAGTGACGACGTGGCGTCCCTCGACAAAGCCTGTAGCCTTGATCTGCAGCCGTTCCACCGATGAATCGACGTAGCGGACAGTGCCGCCGGCCGACCCCTCTTCGCCGAGCACGTGCCAGGGTTCCAGCGCCTGCCGTACCTCAAGCGCGACCCCGCCATGGTGGACCCGGCCGAACACGGGAAAGCGGAACTCGAGCTGCGCCGCATACCAGTCCGGCGAAAATTCGTAGCCGGATTGCTGCAGTTCGGCGAGCACGCCGAGAAAATCCTCCCAGAGAAAATGCGGCAGCATGAAGCGATCATGCAGCGCGGTGCCCCAGCGCACGAACTTGCCCTGCTGCGGTTCGCGCCAAAGTTTTGCGATCAGGGCGCGGATCAGCAATTGCTGCGCCAGCGACATGCGCGGATCGGGCGGCATCTCCAGCGCGCGGAATTCGACCAGCCCGAGCCGCCCGGTGGCCCCGTCGGGCGAGTAGAGCTTGTCGATGCAGATTTCGGCGCGGTGGGTATTGCCGGTTATATCGACCAGGATGTGCCGGAACAGGCGGTCGACAAGCCACAACGGCGCCTCGACGCCGGGCGGCGGCACGTGCGACAGCGCGATCTCTAGCTCGTAAAGCCCGTCATGTCGGGCCTCGTCGATGCGCGGCGCCTGGCTGGTCGGGCCGATGAACATGCCGGAGAACAAGTAGGACAGCGACGGATGCCGCTGCCAGTACAGAACGAGGCTCTTCAGCAGGTCCGGACGGCGCAGGAACGGCGAGTCCGCGGGCGTTGAGCCGCCGACCACCACATGATTGCCGCCGCCAGTGCCGGTGTGGCGGCCGTCGACCAGGTACTTGTTGGCGCCGAGCCTCGTCTGCGCGGCATCCTCGTAAAGCCCGAAGGTGATATTGACGGCCTCGCGCCAGTTTTGCGCCGGCTGGATGTTGATCTCGATCACGCCGGGATCAGGCGTCACCTTTATCACCTCGACGCGCGGGTCGAATGGCGGCGGATAGCCCTCGACATGGACCTGCATCTGCATCTCTTCAGCGGTCGCCTCCACCGCCGTCACCAGTTCGAGATAATCCTCCAGTTTTTCCACCGGCGGCATGAACGCGCACAAGATGCCGTCACGGGTTTCGATCGACATCGCGGTGCGCACGCCGCCGCCCTTGAGCCGCTGCTCCTGCACCTCCTGATGCGGCGCGGCCTCGGCCGACGAAGCCCCGTCATAGACCGGCAATTCCTCGCGCGGCTCCAGCGGATCCTGCTCGACGACATAGGGATATTCGTCCGCCTCGATATGCGGCAAGGACGCGATCGGCAGCCGCAAACCCAACGGCGAATCGCCCGGCGTCAGGAACAGGTTGCCGCGGCGCAGTTTCCAGCGCTCGCTTTTCCAGCGCGAGGATTTTGGGGTTTCGGCATTCCAGCGCTGGATCGGCAGCACAAAACCCTTGGGAACGTTCAACCCCTGGTCGAACACCCGCGCCATGCGCGAGCGCTCTTCCGGATCGGACAGTTTGGAATCGGAAGGATCGACATTGGGCGGCAGGCCGGCTTCCTTTTGCAGCCAGTGCGAAGGATCCTCGAATGCCGGTAGAATGTATTCCGAGGCGACCCCGAGCTTTTCGGCGGTGGCTTCCGCAAAACGTTCGGCGTCGTTGATATCGGCTTTGCGCGGCTTCTCGATGGTGGCGATCAGATCCGGATTTTTCCAGATCGGCACGCCGTCCTTACGCCAATATAATCCGAACGCCCAGCGCGGCAGGCTTTCGCCGGGATACCATTTGCCCTGCCCGTAATGCAAAAGGCCGCCCGGCGCGAAGCGGGTACGCAGTCTGCGGATCAGGTCGTCTGCCAAGCCGCGCTTGGTCGGACCAACCGCGGAAATGTTCCACTCGGGCGATTCCAGATCGTCGACCGAGACAAAGGTCGGCTCGCCGCCCATGGTCAGGCGCACGTCGCCCGCCTCAAGATCGGCATCGACCTTTTCTCCCAGCGCGTCGAGCCGCGCCCAGGATTCGTCGGAAAACGGCCGGGTGATCCGCGGCGCCTCGCGGATCCGCTTGACGTTCATCTCGAAGCCGAATTCGACGTTGGCAAATCCAACCGCGCCCGAGATCGGCGCCGCCGAGCGGTAATGCGGCGTGGCCGCAACTGGGATGTGTCCCTCGCCGGTCAGCATGCCCGAAGTGACGTCGAACCCGATCCATCCCGCGCCCGGCAGGTAAACTTCGGCCCAGGCGTGCAAATCGGTAAAATCGTTCTCGACCTCGCGTGGCCCCTCGACCGGATCGATGTCGGGACGCAACTGGATGAGATAGCCGGAGACGAAGCGGGCGGCGAGCCCGAGATGGCGCATCGTCTGGATCAACAGCCAGGCCGAATCGCGGCAGGATCCCGCGCCCGATTCCAGCGTCTGTTCAGGGGTCTGGATGCCCGGCTCCATCCGGATGATATAGCGGACCTGGTCGCGCAGCTTGGCATTGAGGTCGACCAGGAAATTGACCGTGCTCGGCGCCTCGCGCGGAATACCCGCGAGGTATTTTGCAAACAGCGGCCCGGGTTCCATCGTCGCGAGATAGGGCGCGAGTTCGGTCTTGAGGTCGTCGGTGTACTGAAACGGAAAACTGTCGGCATAGGGCTCGACGAAGAAGTCGAACGGGTTAATCACGGTCATCTGCGCCGTGAAATCGACCTCGATCTTGAACTCGCTGGCTTTCTCGGGGAAGACGAAGCGGGCCAGCCAGTTGCCTTGCGGATCCTGCTGCCAGTTCACGAAGTGATTGGCTGGCGTGACCTTGAGCGAATAGCTCAGGATCGGCGTGCGGGTATGCGGCGCCGGGCGCAGCCGGATGGTTTGCGGGCCGAGGTCGATCGGTCGGTCGTATTTGTAGTGCGTGACGTGATGTAGTGCGACGAAGATCGACAAAGTCTGTGTGCTCCAGCAGCTTTTTTGAGCAGAACACTGGTTCCGGCATGGATCAAGCACTAACAACGGGCAGCGATTGCCTAGGATAGGTGCTCGAGTTCCGCTCTGGACCCTCCCCCCATCGTTGCGAGGGGCGCTTGCGACGAAGCAATCCAGCTTTCTTTGCGGAAGGAAGCTGGGTTGCTTCGCTTCGCTCGACGTTGCCGCCGTCCGCGACCCCGACCTACATAGTCGCCCCGAGCACCCAAGGCGCGAACTCGGCGCCGCCGAAATCAAAGCTCTCACTCTTGGTCGGCTTGCCCGAGGCGGTCTCCAGCATCAGCTCGAAGATGCGCTGTCCGCATTGCTGTACCGTTTCCTCGCCGTCGAGGATGGTGCCGCAATTGACGTCCATGTCGTCTTCCATGCGCTTGTACATCGCCGAATTGGTGGCGAGCTTGATCGACGGCGCGGGCTTGCAGCCGAACACGCTGCCTCGGCCGGTGGTGAAGCAGACGAGGTTGGCACCGCCGGCGACCTGTCCGGTCGCCGCGACCGGGTCGTAGCCCGGCGTGTCCATGAAGACAAATCCCTTTTTCGTCACCGCTTCGGCGTAGTTCAGGACATCGACCAGATTGGTGCTGCCGGCCTTGGCCATCGCACCCAGTGACTTCTCCAGGATGGTGGTGAGGCCGCCGGCCTTGTTGCCGGGGCTGGGATTGGCGTTCATCTCGGCGCCTTCCCGCGCCGTATATTCCTCCCACCAGCGCATCAGCGCCACCAGCTTTTCGCCGACCTCGCGGCTGACCGCGCGGCGGGTCAACAGATGTTCGGCGCCGTAGGTCTCGGGCGTCTCCGACAGGATCACGGTGCCGCCGTGACGAACCAGCAGGTCGCTCGCGGCTCCCAGCGCCGGATTGGCGGAGACGCCGGAATAACCGTCAGAGCCGCCGCATTGCAGCGCCACCGTCAACTCGCTGGCCGACACCTTCTCGCGCCTGACATTGTTGGCATCGGTTAGCGCCTCGCGCACGAAGCCGACACTGGCCTCGACGGTCTTGCGGGTTCCGCCGACTTCCTGGATGTCCATCGCGCGCAATCGTCCTGCGAGCTTCTGTTCTTCCATCAGCCCGCCGATCTGGTTGACCTCGCAGCCCAGCCCGAGCACGATCACCGCGGAGAAATTCGCATGCCGCGCGTAGCCGCCGAGGGTGCGCCGGAGCAGGCGCAGCGGCTCGTCCTGGGTCATGCCGCAGCCGGTCTTGTGGGTCAGCGCGACCACGCCGTCGACGTTGGGAAAATCGGCCAGCGGGTTGTCGCCGGTGAAGGGATTCTTCTTGAAGATATCCGCCACCATGCCCGCGACATGCGCGCTGCAGTTCACCGAGGTGAGGATGCCGATGTAATTGCGGGTGGCGACGCGGCCGTCGGGACGGCGGATGCCGTCGAACGTCGCCGGCAGATCGAAATTGGGCGTGGGCGTGACGTCGACACCGAAAGCATAGTCCTTGGAAAAGTCGCCCATGCCGCAATTCTGGGTGTGGACATGCTGTCCCGGTGCGATCGGAATTGTCGCAAAGCCGATGATCTGGCCGTAGCGCCGGATTGGCTCACCCATGGCGATCGGCCTGATCGCCACCTTGTGGCCCGCCGGAATCCGCTCGACCGTAGTCACGCCATCGGCCACCACCATGCCGGGCGGCAGGCTGGAGCGCGCGATCAGCACCCCATCGTCGGGATGCAGTCGGATGACGGGGGCTGCGGCCATGGGACGTCTCCTGAGTGAAGAGGGCGAATGGTGAGTGGCGAATAGCGAATGGCAAAATTTCTATTCGCCACTCTCTATTCGCCATTCGCGCGTCTGCCTACGCCTTGCCGCCGGAATCCTTGCGGGTCTGGTTCACCTGCATCCTGGCATAGGTCGCCATCAGGCCGCTTTCGTTCGACAGCGTCACGAGCTTGAAGCCCATGTTGATGGCGCGTGCAGCACCCTCGGCGCCGGAGCAGTGGATGCCCGGATAGAGATTGCGCTTGCCGCATTCCTTGATGATCTTCTCGTAGATCTTGAGGATTTCCGGCTCGTCGCGGTCGAGCTTCGGCACGAGGCCATAGGAGAAGCCGAGATCGGAAGGACCGATATAGACACCGTTGATGCCCTCGACATCGAGGATCGATTCCATGTTCTCGACCGCGGTCTTGGTCTCCATCATCGGCAGCAGCACGATCTCGTCATTGGCGGTCTGCTGATAGGCGCCGGCCGAGCCGTACATGCCGGAGCGGATCGGGCCGTTGGAGCGGGTGCCCTTCGGCGGGTATTTCGAATACTGGACAAGGGCTTCGGCTTCCTGCCGGGTGTTGATCATAGGGCAGATCACGCCATAGGCGCCGCCGTCGAGCACCTTGCCGATGATGCCCGGCTCGTTCCACGGAACGCGGACCATCGGCGTCACCGGATGGCCGTTCATGGCCTGGAAGCACTGCACCATCGACTGGTAGTCCTGCACGCCGTGCTGCATATCGACGGTGACGCTGTCGAAGCCGCATTGCGCGATCACCTCGGCGGAGAAGCCCGACGGAATCGCCAGCCAGGCATTGACCACGGCTTTGCCCGAGGCCCAGACTTTCTTGACGTTATTGGTTGTCACTTGGTTTTCCTTCCTGTTGCCGAAAATTCACTCGTCAGTGCGTGCGCAGCGAAGCGATCCATTGCGAAAAGAAAGACTGGATTGCTTCTTCCTATGCTCCTCGCAATGGCGGCCTGGAATCAGGCTGTTGCCCTCTGGATGCTGACTTCGCTGACGCCGACCTCGCGGGCGGTATTGACGATCGCGGCCCAGGTATCATCGGGCAGCGGCACCCCGTTTTTGGTGCGATCAGCGCGTGTCCTCCGCTCGGTATCCCCGGGGATCAGCACGGCATCGCCGCCGGCCACCGGCTTGGTCGCCCGGATGAAGTCGCTGTAGCGCGAGATTTCGCCGTCGAAGAAATTGCTGGTGTCGATCACCTTCGGGTCGACATAGAACGCCAGCATCCCGTTTGCGAAGCGCCGGTCTCCCGACGTCGCGCCCGTGCCGGTCAAGGCCCCGCCAAGCAGTTCGCAGATGAAAGCGAGACCCGACCCCTTGTGCTCGCCGAAGGCGCGGATCGCGCCCGAGCCTTTGGTGTGATCGCGCGGACCCTCCGCGGTATGGGGGCCGTACAGCACCGCCGGATCCTCGCTCAAGGTGCCGTCGGCGTCGATCAGCGCGCCCGTGGGCAACTTCTTGCCGCCGCGGCTCGCCACCAGCACCTTGCCCTCGGCGACGATCGAGGTGGCAAAATCCAGCACGATCGGATCCTGGCCGATGCGCGGGATACCGACGCAATAAGGTGCCGTCGACAGCCGCTTTTCGACGCCGCCGTAGGGAGCCACCAGCAGTGAGCCGGCGGCGTTGACGAAGTGGATCGAGACCAGCCCCTCGGCCGCCGCCATTTCCGCCCAGTCGCCGACCCGGCCGATATGCCCGGCATTGCGCAGCGCCACCGCGGACAGTCCCGCCTTCTTGCATTTCTCGATGCCGATCCGCACCGCCTGCGGCGTCACGGTCTGCCCGTAGCCGAACTTGCCGTCGACCACCGCCAGCGACGGCGTATCGACCACGACCTCGGCGGTCTGGTTCGGCACCACCGAACCCATCTTCTTCCAGCGGACATAGACCGGGACCCGGATCACGCCGTGGCTGTCATGGCCGGTGAGGTTGGCCGTCGTCAGGTAGGTCGCGATGCGCTTCGCCTCTTCGGGCGAGGATTCGGAATGGGCGAAAACTTCGGCAACGAAGTTGATGAGATTCTGGACCTGGATGGTGACCATATGCGGATTTTCAACCTGTCCTTGGTTCGGCGCCGCAGCGGCGGCCTGCTCCCGCGCCGGTTTTCATGACCAGCTTGGTGGCCACTTTGAGCGAAAAACCGCGGGCGTGTCTATGGCTTCGGCCGGCATCGGGGCACGATTGCAGGAATTTCCCTCGCCGCTATGCGTCGCGCCGGTAGCATCATGCAAATTTGTGCTTACTGATCCGCTTCCGCGCCGCCTTCTTCCGCCACCCCTTCCATCGCGGCAAGGCTGCGCTCCAGCACGCCGAGCATGTCCTGCAATTCGGCCAACTTGCGGGCGCCGTAGCGCCGGGCGATGGCCGCGTAGATGGCTTCCGACGACGGCGCCACCGCCTCCATCAGCTTCAAGCCCCTCGCCGAGATCGACAGCACACTGCGGCGCTGGTCGGCCTTCACCACACGGCGCTCGATCAGGTCCCGCGCTTCCAGGTCCCGCAGGATGCGGGACAGGCTCGGCCCGAGCAGAAAAGCCGTCCGTGCCAGTTCGGTGACTTCGATGGTCTCGACATCGGCCAGCGCGCGCAGAATGCGCCACTGCTGTTCCGTCAACCCGTGATGCCTGAGCGAGGGCCGGAACTGCCGCATCACGGCCTCGCGCGCCCGCAGCAGCGACATCGGCAGCGACCGCGAGAAGTCGCGCATCGGCACCTGCCGCGCGGCACCGCTCGCCTGGCCGGGACCAGAGCCTCTGGCCGATTTCCTTCGCGCCATGGTCGTTCGGATGCCCCAGGAATTTGCGCTGCAGCAAATCGCAATTCGGTTTGCCCCGAACCATTTAACATGTTAATCATTTGCCGGCATCCTCTTTTTCGCCGGTACCGCATGGCTCTTTCCGCAGACGAAATCCGCAGCGCCGCCGACCGGCTGCACCGGGCGGAAAAATCCCGCCAGCAGATCCGGCAACTGTCGCTGGATCATCCCGGCATCACGCTCGACGACGCCTATGCGATCCAGCAGGCGTGGGTCGCGATCAAGGTCGCCGAGGGCCGCGTCGTCAAAGGCCACAAGATCGGGCTGACTTCGAAGGCGATGCAGAGCGCGCTCAATATCGACGAGCCGGATTCCGGCATCCTGCTCGACGACATGTTCTTTGCCGATGGCGGTCTGGTGCCCTCGGATCGTTTTATCGGCACGCGGGTCGAAGCCGAACTCGCCTTCATCATGAAGCAGCGGCTTTCAGGCCCGGGTTGCACGATGTTCGACGTGCTCAACGCCACCGATTTTGTCGTCCCCGCCCTGGAAATCCTCGACACCCGGATCGAGCGGGTCGACGCTGTCACGAAATCGACGCGAAAGATTTTCGACACCATCGCCGACAACGCCGCCAATGCCGGGATCGTGCTCGGCGGCCGGCCGCTGCGCCCCGGGGATGCCGACCTGCGCTGGATCGGCGCCCTGTGCTACCGCAACGGCCAGCTGGAAGAGACCGGTCTTGCCGCCGGTGTGCTCAATCATCCCGCCACCAGCGTGGCCTGGCTTGCCAACAAGATCGCCGCCAATGGACTGGCGCTCGAGGCCGGACAGGTGGTGCTGGCGGGATCGTTCATCCGGCCGATCGAAACCCGCAAGGGCGACACGATCCAGGCCGATTATGGTCCTTGGGGCACCGTGGGCTGTTGCTTCGCTTGAATCGTCGGCAGAATCGTTGGAGTGACAGGACATGCCGCATTTCACCATCGAATATTCCGCCAATCTCGACGCCCGCGTCGAGATGGCCGAGATCGTCGAACTGGTCCGCAAGTCTGCGGTGGAAACCGGGATCTTCCCGCTCGGGGGCATTCGCGTTCGCGCCGTGAAATGCGCGCACTACGCGATCGCCGACGGCAATCCGCAGCACGGCTTTCTCGCCATGGTGCTGCGGCTCGGCGAGGGCCGCGATCTCGCGGCGCGCAAAAAGGCCGGCGAGCATATTTTCCGTGCGCTGTCCGACCATCTCGATCCGGTGTTTACGGAGAGCAAATTCGCGTTGTCGTTCGACATGCAGATCAACGACAGGGAAACCAGCTGGAAACGCAACAACATCCACGACGCCCTGAAAGTGGAGACTGTAAGTGGATAAGGTCACGCCGAAAGACGTGTTTTCCGCCAATTGCGAGCGCGCGGCCCCGCTGCTGAAGCAGTTGCGGACCGACGGCATCGGTCACATGATCGGCGGCAAGATAGAACCGTCAGTCTCGGGCGACAGCTTCGAAACCAGGTCACCGATCGATGGCGCGGTGCTGGCGACGGTGGCGCGCGGTGGTGCTGACGATATCGATCGCGCCGCGAAGGCGGCAGCATCGGCCTTCAAGGCCTGGCGCGACATGCCGGCGGCGATGCGGAAGAAATTGCTGCACCGGGTGGCCGACGCCATCGAGGACCGCGCCGACGATATCGCCGTGCTGGAATGCGTCGACACCGGCCAGGCCCACCGCTTCATGGCCAAGGCGGCGATCCGGGCCGCGGAAAACTTCCGCTTCTTCGCCGATCGATGCGCCGAGGCGCGCGACGGCCTCAATACGCCCAGCGAAGAGCACTGGAACATCTCGACGCGGGTGCCGATCGGCCCGGTCGGCGTCATCACGCCGTGGAATACGCCGTTCATGCTGTCGACCTGGAAGATTGCGCCGGCGCTGGCCGCCGGCTGCACGGTGGTGCACAAGCCCGCGGAATGGTCGCCGGTCACGGCCGACCTGCTGGCGAAACTCGTCAAGCAGGCAGGCCTTCCCGACGGCGTGCTCAACACCGTGCACGGCATCGGCGAGGAAGCCGGCAAGGCGCTGACCGAGCATCCCGCCATCAAGGCGATCGGCTTCGTTGGCGAAAGCTCGACCGGTTCGGCGATTATGGCGCAGGGCGCCCCGACCTTGAAGCGGGTGCATTTCGAACTCGGCGGCAAGAACCCGGTGATCGTGTTCGACGACGCCGACCTCGACCGCGCGCTCGATGCCGTGGTGTTCATGATCTACTCGCTGAATGGCGAGCGCTGCACCTCGTCGAGCCGGCTCCTGATCCAGCAGGGCATCGCGGACAAATTCATCGAAAAACTGACCGCGCGGGTAAAGACGCTGAACGTCGGCCACCCGCTCGATCCCGCGACCGAGATCGGGCCGCTGATCCACGAACGGCACCTTGCCAAAGTCTGCTCCTATTTCGACGTGGCGCGGAAGGACGGGGCGGTGATCGCGGTCGGCGGCAAGGCGCATGACGGTCCCGGCGGCGGACATTACGTCCAGCCCACACTGGTCACCGGCGCACAAGCCAACATGCGCGTCGCGCAGGAGGAAGTGTTCGGCCCGATCCTGACCGTGATTCCGTTCCGCGACGAGGCCGAGGCGATCGAAATCGCCAACGGCGTGCAGTATGGCCTGACCGGCTACGTCTGGACCGGCGACATGGGCCGCGCGCTGCGCGTCGCCGACGCGCTGGAGGCCGGCATGATCTGGCTCAACTCGGAAAACGTCCGCCATCTGCCGACCCCGTTCGGCGGCATGAAATCGTCCGGCATCGGCCGCGACGGCGGTGACTATTCGTTCGACTTCTACATGGAAACCAAGCACGTCTCGCTGGCGCGGGGCACCCACAAGATCCAGAAGCTGGGGATTTAGCCTCGCCGTTCCGGGGCGCGAAGCGAACCCGGAGCCTCGAGATTCCGGGGTCGCGCCTTCGGCGCGCTCCGGAATGACGATATCAACAAGGACCTCACATGCCCGTCCCTACCCACACCTTCGATCCCCCCTTCAACATCATCCGCTCCAGCCACGTCGTGCTCGACGTCACCGACCTCAAGGCATCCAGGGAGTTCTACGAAACCACCGTCGGACTGCATGTCGAGGATCACGGCGACCAGGCCGTGTACCTGCGCGGCAGCGAGGAGCATCAGCATCACTCGCTGGTGCTGCGCCAGGCGGCGACGGCGGCGTGCAACCGGCTCGGGTTCAAGGTCGGCAACGAAGGCGATCTCGACAAGGCCGCGGCGTTCTTTTCCGGGGCCGGCGTGACCTACGCCTTCACCGAGCAGCCGTTCCAGGGCCGCACCCTGCACTTCACCGATCCGTTCGGCTTTCAGATCGAACTCTATGCCGCAATGGACAAGCGGCCTCACCTGCTGCGCCGCTATGATCTCTACAAGGGGTGCCATCCGCAGCGGCTCGACCACTTCAATGTTTTCGCCGCCGAAGTGCAGGACACCGTGGATTTCTATGCGCGGCTCGGCTTTCGGCTGACCGAATATGGCGAGGAAGACGGGCCGCACGGCCGCATCGCCGCGGCGTGGATGCACCGCAAGGGCAATGTGCATGATTTCGCCATCACCAACGGCAAGGGTCCTCGGCTGCATCATTTCGCCTATTGGGTGCCGACCGCGATGAACATACTGCATTTGTGCGACGTGATGGCTTCCAGCGGGTACCTGAAGAACATCGAGCGCGGCCCCGGCCGCCACGGTATTTCCAATGCCTTCTTCCTCTATGTCCGCGATCCCGATGGTCACCGGCTGGAGCTCTATACCAGCGACTACTTTACCGGAGATCACGACCACGAGCCGCTGCGCTGGTCGCTGAAGGATCCGCGCCGGCAAACATTGTGGGGCGCGCCGGCGCCGCGCTCCTGGTTCGAACAGGGCTCGCCCTTTGTCGGCCAGGCCGTGCGCGAACCGCTGTTCGTCGCCGACGTCACCATTGCAGACTAGGTCCGGAAACAAGATGACCCCTCCCCGCCTTTCCACCTATTCCATCGACGGTGCGACCCGATACGGCGCGGTCCTCGACGGCGGCATCGTCGATCTCTCGGCTCGCTTTGCAAAGGAATACCCGACGCTGCGCGAGGTCATCGCGGCGGGCGCCTTGCCAAGACTGGCGGCAGAGGCCGCGCGCCATCAGCCGGATCATGCGCTGGATGCCATCACCTGGCTGCCGCCGATCCCCGCGCCGGAAAAGATCATCTGCATCGGCGTGAACTACCCGGACCGCAACGCCGAGTACAAGGACGGCCAGGACGCTCCGAAATATCCCAGCATGTTCATGCGCACGCCGCGCTCCTTCGTCGGGCACGAAACGCCGCTGGTGCGGCCCCGCGCTTCGGCGCAGCTCGATTACGAGGGCGAACTGGTTCTGGTCATCGGCAAGGCCGGAAGGCACATTCCGGAGAACACCGCGCTGGATCACATCGCCGCCATCACGCTGTGCAACGAAGGCACCATTCGCGACTGGGTCCGGCACGCCAAGTTCAATGTCACGCAGGGCAAGAATTTCGATTCCACCGGCAGCCTCGGCCCATGGCTGGTGCCCTACACCGATGAAGCGCAGATTGCCGATATCCGGCTGACCACGCGGGTCAATGGCGAGACGCGGCAGGATGACCGCACCGGCCGGCTGATCTTCGGCTTTCGCTATCTGATCAATTATATCTCCACCTTCACCACGCTGACGGCAGGCGACGTCATCGTGACGGGGACGCCGACCGGCGCCGGCGCACGGTTCGATCCGCCGCGTTATCTTGCGCCCGGCGACGTGGTCGAGGTCGAGGCTGACGGTATCGGGACCTTGCGCAACGGCGTCATCGACGAGGCATGATGGGCTTTTATTCGAGCGATTGGACAGGACAATGACAGTGAGTTCCGGCGGCGAAGCGATCGTCAGCGGCCTGGTCGCGCATGGGGTCGATACCGTGTTCGGCCTGCCCGGCGCGCAGATCTACGGGTTGTTCGACGGCTTTCATCAGGCACAGTTGAAGGTGATCGGCGCGCGACACGAGCAGGCCTGCGGCTACATGGCCTTCGGCTATGCGCGTTCGAGCGGCCGGCCCGGCGTGTTCAGCGTGGTGCCCGGTCCCGGCGTGCTCAACGCAAGTGCCGCGTTGCTCACTGCACTCGGATGCAATGAACCGGTGCTGTGCCTCACCGGACAGGTGCCCACCAACTTCCTCGGCAAGGGCCGCGGCCATCTGCACGAGATGCCGGACCAACTGGCGACGCTGCGCACCTTCGTCAAATGGGCCGACCGCATCGAATATCCCGACGCCGCGCCTGCGATGGTATCGCGCGCCTTCCAGGAGATGCTGTCGGGGCGCCGGGGGCCGGCATCGCTGGAAATGCCATGGGACGTGTTTACGCAGCGGGCGGAAACCGGGCCGGCAAGAGTGTTCGATCCGTTCCCGGCGCCGCTGCCCGATCCCGACCGGATCAAGGCCGCAGCCACGCTGATAGCCGGCAGCAAGACGCCGATGATTTTCGTCGGCAGCGGAGCGATTGACGCGTGCGACGAGATCCTCGAACTGGCCGAACTGATCGACGCGCCGGTGGTGGCGTTCCGCAGCGGCCGCGGCATCGTCTCCAACGCCCATGAACTCGGGCTGACGATGGCAGCGGCTTACAGGCTGTGGCCGAAGACCGACCTGATGATCGGAATCGGCTCCCGCATGGAATTGCCGGCCTCGACCTTCCGATGGCCGTTTCAGCCCGAGGGCCTGAAGTCCATTCGCATCGATATCGATCCGTCGGAAATGCGCCGCCTGACGCCGAATGCCGCCGTCGTCGCGGACGCGCAGGCCGGCACGCGCGAACTGCTCGCGGCGGTACGGAAGATTGGCTACAGCAAAACCAGCGGCCGCCGCGCCGCGATCCGCGACGCCTCGGCGGCGGCGCTGAAGGATATCCAGTCGGTGCAGCCGCAGATGGCCTACCTGAACATCCTGCGCGAGGTGCTGCCGCAAAACGCCATCGTCACCGACGAACTGTCGCAGGTCGGCTTTGCCTCCTGGTACGGATTTCCGGTCTACCAGCCGCGCACCTTCATCACGTCGGGCTACCAGGGCACGCTCGGCTCGGGCTTTCCGACCGCACTCGGCGCCAAGGTGGCGAATCCCGACCGGCCGGTGGTCGCGATCACGGGTGACGGCGGCTTCATGTTCGGCGTGCAGGAACTGGCGACCGCGGTGCAGTTCAACATCGGCGTGGTGACGCTGGTGTTCAACAACAACGCCTATGGCAATGTGCGGCGCGACCAGCGCGAGCGTTTCGATGGCCGTGTGGTGGCGTCCGACCTGGTCAATCCGGACTTCGTCAAACTCGCGGAATCCTTCGGGGTCGGTGCGGCGCGCGTGACGTCACCGGATCATTTTCGCGCCGCGCTGGAAAAAGCGCTGGCGCATGGCGGGCCCTATCTGATCGACATCGAGGTGCCCCGGGATTCCGAGGTCACGCCGTGGACGTTCATTCACCCGGCGAAGCCCTGAATTCGTCATTCCGGGGCGATGCGAAGCATCGAACCCGGAATCTCGAGATTCCGGGTTCGCGCTAACGCACGCCCCGGAATGACGGGAGAGAGACTAAACTCTCCGCGCCATCATCCCCTGCTGCGTCCGCAACGCCGCGATCGCCAGCAGGCCGGCACCGGCGACCGCCCAGCACGCCACCGGGGCCCAATGCAGCAGCGGGGCGTATTCCGGCAGCTTCTGCAGGCCGCCCGCGACCGCCGCCATCCGCGCGAAGGTCGCCAGCGCCAGCGCCGAAAACACCAGTCCTACCACCTTGCCTTCGGCGCCGCTGTCGCCGATCGCCAGCGCGGCCGCGACCGCGCTCATCAGCATGCAACCCCACGCCGCGCCCGCGACGAATTGCGCGGCGATCAGCATGTTCAGATCCCCGGCAAACTCAGCGCCGATCACCGCCAGCGCGCCCAGCAGGCCGGCGGCGCCCATCACGATCAAGCCACCGCGATGCTTCACGATCACGCTGGCGGGAAACATCGCGATGTTGAAACCGATCCAGAACACCGGCATCAGCCATTGCAGATCGTCCGGTTTTGCGAAGCGCAGAAAGAACGGCGTGCTGTTGATGCTGAAATGCAGCTGATAGCCCAGCGAGAGCAGGACCATCGAGGCAATGAAGAACATCGGGATCTGGCCGAGCGGTTTGGCCGGCGCGGCCGGCTTCACCGGCGCGGCAGATTGCTGCGCCAGACCGCGCTCGACCTTCGAGAGCGCCAGCGCGGTGATCAGCAGCACCACGCCTGAAATCACGAAGGGAATCCGGGCGTCTTGATTGCGCAGCAGGACGCCGAGATAGGGCGACACCGCGCCAGCCACACCGTAGCCGAGCATCGCCAGCGCCGACAGGAACGGGATCGCGGGCTTCGCGGCGTATTTGCCCAGCAGCGTGAGCGGCGGAGCACGCAGCGCCGACGAGGTGACCACCCAGATCACAATCAGCACGATGAACCAGACCTGGGCGCCCGGACCGGTGCCGGCCACATAAGGCATTGCGATGAAGGCGGCGCAGGAGATCACGGTTGTTATGCCCACGAACACGCCGAGCCGGCCGACGAAGGGCGCGACCTTGTCGGCGGCGATGCCCATCGCGGTATCGGTGATGGTGAAGATCGCCTGGTCCAGCATCAGGATGAGGATGACGGCGGACGGCGCGATCCCGACCTGCGCGCAGAGTTTCGGGAGATAGATCACATAGAGGGTCCAGCCCAGCGTGAACGCCAGTTGCAGGACAGCGAAATAGGCGCCGGTGCGGTTGCCTGCGCCTGCGTCGGTCGATGCTTTGGTGTCGCTCATGATTGCCTCTCCCCAGCGGGGCAAGCATAGACCGGCGAACGCCTGAGGGGAACCGGACGCGCGTTAGGGCTGTCAGGACTTCATGCGACCTCTCAGCGAGTCGTCCCTGCGAACGCAGGGACCCATCCACCGTGGCCTGGCGTTAGGGCATCGGGGCAGAGACCTTCTGTCACAACTGAAGCCGGGGATTATGGGTCCCTGCGTTCGCAGGGACGACTCGTTTGAGCGGCACGCAAAACTGGAGAAGTCACCGCGCCTTGCGGAACGTCAGGTTGATGCGCTGGCGGCCCAGCAACGCATGCTCGCCGTCGGCGAGCGGGGCTATGCCGTGGAAGAACAGCCGCGACGGCCCTCCCCAAACCACGATGTCGCCGTGATCGAGCCGAAACCGGCGCGGTTTGTCGCTGCGCTGCAGGCCGCCGAACAGGAAGATCGCTGGCAGGCCCAGCGAGACCGAGACGATCG
>NZ_JAUYQU010000146.1 GCF_030697065.1 Bradyrhizobium sp. | reverse complement strand
GTCGCTGCAGCATCCCCGCATTCTGGACAATGCCTGAGGCTGTCCGTCATTCCGGGATGGTGCGCCAGCACCAGACCCGGGATCTCGAGATTCCAGGTTCGATGCGGAGTTTATCATCGGGCCGGCCGAAGGCCGGACCCGATGGCATCGCCCCGGAATGACGGCATGAAGTCTCGCGGCGCGCGCAACGAGGCTCTATTTGGCTCGCCAGTATCACGGCTATCCGGCCAAATCCAATGATGCCTGAGGTAATGGATTTCGCTCGCCGTAATCAGCCGGCTCCGCGCTGCGCGCCCGGCTCCTGCAAAGCCGGATGCGGCGCCGGCCGCACCGGCACGTCCCAGATCTCCCCGGCATATTCCCGGATGGTGCGGTCGGAGGAGAACCACGCCATTCGCGCCACGTTGAGGATCGAGGCCCTGGTCCAGGCCGGCACCACCTGCCAGCGCGCGTCGATGCCGCGCTGGGCCTCGTAATAGGAATCGAAATCGGCGCTGACCATGTAGTGGTCGAGATGGCGCAGCGCGTGGGCGATCGATTCGAACCGGTCGGGATCTCCCGGGGAAAATTCGCCGCACCCGATCGCGCTGATGGCGCGCGAAAGCTGCGGCGAACGCCGGATCACGTCGGTCGCATCCAGCCCCTGCTTGCGCCGCACCACCACATCCATCGCCTCCATGCCGAAGATCGCGATGTTTTCCGCGCCGACGTGATCGCGGATTTCGATATTGGCGCCATCAAGCGTGCCGATGGTCAGCGCGCCGTTCAGCGCCAGTTTCATGTTGCCGGTGCCTGAGGCTTCCATGCCCGCGGTCGAAATCTGTTCGGACAGGTCGGCGGCGGGAATGATGATCTCGGCGAGGCTGACATTGTAATCGGCCAGGAACACGATCTTCAGCCGCCCGCCGATCGCGGGGTCGTTGTTGACGACGTCGGCCACGTCGTTGATCAGCTTGATGATCAGCTTGGCGTAGCGATAGCTCGCCGCGGCCTTGCCGGCGAAGATTTTCACCCGCGGCACCCAGTCGCGCTGCGGGTCATCCTTGATGGCGTGATATAGTGCCACCGCCTCCACGATGTTGAGCAGCTGCCGCTTGTATTCGTGCATGCGCTTGATCTGGACGTCGAACAGCGCGTGGGGGTCGACCTTGACATTGAGGCGCTCGCCGATCAGCCGTGCCAGCGCAGCCTTGTTGTGCAGCTTGACGTCGCGGAATTTCTGCTGGAACGCGGCGTCGCTGGCGCGGCCTTCGAGCAGCGTCAGCTGGGTAGGGTCGTCGAGCAGGGCGTCGCCGCAGGCCTCGCGCAACAGTCTGGTCAGCCTCGGGTTGGCCAGCATCAGCCAGCGGCGGAAGGTGATGCCGTTGGTCTTGTTGGTGATGCGCGCCGGATAGAGGTGGTTGAGGTCGTGGAACACGGTCTCCTTCATCAGGTCCGAATGCATCGCGGAGACGCCGTTGATGCGGTGCGATCCGACGAAAGCCAGCTGACCCATCCGCACCTTGCGGCCGGACCGCTCGTCGATCAGCGAGACCGAGGCCTTGAAATCGTCGTCGCCGGGACAGCGCGCTTCCGCCAGCGCCAGATGGCTGACATTGATGCGGTAAATGATTTCGAGATGCCGCGGCAGCAGCCGCTCGAACAGTTCGACCGGCCAAGTCTCCAGCGCCTCCGGCAGCAGGGTGTGGTTGGTGTAGGACAGCGTCGCCACCGTGATCTTCCACGCCTCGTCCCAGCGGAAATTATGCAGGTCGACCAGAATCCGCATCAGTTCGGCGACGGCGAGGCTTGGATGGGTGTCGTTGAGCTGCACCGCAGCCTTCGAGGACAGCCCGCGCAGCTGCCCGTCGGAGGCGAGGTGGCGCTTGACCAGATCCTGCAGCGAGGCCGAGACGAAGAAATATTCCTGGCGCAGCCGCAGTTCGCGGCCTGCCGGGCTCTCGTCGTTCGGATAGAGGAACTTGCAGATCGATTCGGCGCGCGCCTCCTCGGCGCTGGCGCCGAGATAGTCGCCGGTGTTGAAGACATTGAGATTGAGCGGATCGGCCGAACGCGCCGACCACAGCCGCAGCGCGTTGACGTGCTGGCCGCGCCAGCCCACGATCGGGGTGTCGTAGGCGACAGCCTTCACGGTTTCCGCGGGATGCCAGACCGCGCGGTCGCGCCCCTTGACCTCGACATGCTCGACGCCGCCGCCGAAGTGCACATGATAGACCACTTCCGGACGCTGAAATTCCCAGGGGTTGCCGAAGCCCAGCCATTCGTCCGGATATTCCTGCTGCCAGCCGTCGGCAATGATCTGGCGGAACAGGCCGAAATCGTAGCGGATGCCGTAGCCGATGGCGGGGATCGCCAGCGTCGCCATGCTCTCCATGAAACACGCCGCCAGCCGCCCGAGGCCGCCATTGCCGAGCGCCGCATCCGGCTCGCATTTGCGCAGATCCGACAGGCCGACGCCGAGGTCGTTGAGTGCGGTCTCGAATACCGGCAGCAGCCCCATATTGTTCAGGGCGTCGGTGAACAGCCGGCCGATCAGGAATTCCAGGCTGAGGTAGTAGACCCGCTTGCGCCCCTCGTCGTAGCTCTGCTTTTCCGTGATCAGCCAGCGGTGCACGATGCGGTCGCGCAGTGCCAGCGCCGCCGCCTTGTACCAGTCGCGCTGGGTCGCCATCCCGGCATCCTTGCCGACCGCCAGCCGGAGCTTGACGAGGATCGCGCTCTTGATGTCGGCCAGCGCCAGTTCGTCGATGGGCTGGCCCGGCGCCGGAAAATTCCCTGGGAATGTCTGATGTGGCAAATCGCAGATCCCTGAAGTTTGGAGCCCTCGTCGAATCATACGCGCCTTGCCGTGGGATCGAAACCACCGGGGGCCTTGTTGTGCACTGCGCTGGCATCATTTTATGCAAGGACCGGGCCGAATTGCGACCGCCGCGTCGGCCTGTTTCGGTGTTATCATCGGGTTCGAGAGAGCAGAAGCGCGATAGCCAGGGGAGAACCGCGCCATGAAACTGATGATCGAAATCGCCGCCGCGGCGCTTTTGGTGGTCTGCATCAGCGCCACCAGCGCGGCCTTCGCCGCCGGCAAGCTCGGCAAGAGCGCCGACGGCCTCGGCTGCTCCTTCAGTGTCGCGAAAAATGCCTCGCCCGCGGCACGCTGCGCCGCTATCCGCAAGCAGTGCGGCGGAAAATTCTACGCCAATTATTGCGGCGACAAACTCCTGTCGGCGATGTGAGCTGAATAAAGCCGTTTCCGGACCCGCCATGGGGACGCGTCGGCGGACGTCTGCAATTCGGCGATCAAAGGGGTCTCAAGCCGATCAGGCGGGGCGATGACCGTCACGAGCGCTCAGCGGCGCCCCATCTGGGTCGAGATCGACGCCAGGCCGGTGATCGCATCCTGCGTATCCCTGAGATATTTGCCTTTGAAGAAGGCCGCATCGATCACCGCCAGAATGGCCGTCATGATCGCAAAAGCCACGATGCCCCGCATGCCGCTTACCTGGTTCAGTTAAGACCCGTCTCCCGTCGGACGCATTCCGAGTATCCCCGGCATTTGTAAATTGTTTATCGGCCCTGCGATGTCTTGAAGGTTACCAGTCCGGAACAAATTAAGAACACTTTAGCAAGTCTTTGATATATCATGGTGATTCGGAGCACTGTCGATACAATATCTAGGGTCTATCCAGAATTTCGAGGACTACATGTCCACCATCGCCTTCGATCAATTCGCGCTCACCCGCATCGCCGACTTCGCCCGATCGCTGTCGCGGCTGCACCAGGCCTCGCGCCGCAGGATCGTCGATGACGACCAGATCGACCGCGAATTCAACGCGGTCTGCATGTCGGTGTGGGGCTACACCACGGACGATTTCAGCGATGAGCTGTTTTCCGGCGAGGACCACGCCTTTCTCGACCGGCTCGACGAGGCGCATGCGCGTATCTTCGCCGCCGAGCAGGGTTACGACCTCGTCGACGACCACGGCATGCTGACGGACTGGTGGGGTTATTGCTGGATGATCCTGGCCGAAAAACGCGGTCTGCTGACGCCGGAAAACCGCGCCGCCGCGCGCGCCGACATCGAAGAGAAATATCTGTCGGCGCCGAACGTGATCGGCGTCATCGTCGGTCGGTGATGCGCGTCCAGACCTCCTCCTGAGCAACATCGCAGAGCGATGCGTCTCGAAGGATGGCGTCGGGCGTAGTGCCAGATGGTTCGGGACGCGCGCGAAGGCGCGCTCCTCGGCATGAGGGATTTGTCAGTCGCCTAATTCACTTCGGCGCGTTTGTCTCTGGCCGAGGCAGCTTTCGGCACCGACGTCGCGGGCAGCACGATGTCGCGGGCGGCTTCCGGCGCCGGCGCGTCGGTGGCGACCATTTCGGCGCTGACAGGCGCCACCTTCATCTCACCGAGCCGGGCGCGGACCTCGGCGGTGAGGCCCGGATAGGAAGCGACCGGAGTGAATTCGGCGGTCTGGCTGGCGCCGAGCTTGACGCCGGTATAGGCCACCAGCCCGGAAGTGGTGGCGATCACATCGCCCGAGCGCAGCGAAGTATCGAGCGTCAGGTCGACCGGGGCCAGACCCGCGGGATCGCGGCCGTTGCAGGTGCAATCGGCGCGCAGCGCCTTGCGATAAGCGAAGGCGTTCTCGCTGTCGGCATAACGCTCGCCAGTGGACGAGGATGCGCTCTCGATTGAACTGCCGAAGAAAACCTTGGTCACGCTGGCCGGACAGAACGCCTGGCACATCTGCACCGGGGAAGAATGGCTGCGCATCAGCCGAAAGTACTTGCCATCGCAGCTGCGCACGCAAAATGCCGGTCCGAAGCCCGATGCCATCTGGCGCGGCGCCGGCGCGGGCTGCGGGTTGAGGCCGAACGGATCGGCAAAGAAATTCGCCTGCGCCGGGGCCTGACGTTGCTGCTGCTTAGGCGCGCCGCCGAACAGGAAATCGAACAGGCCTTCGGCGGACGCCGCGCGCGGCGTCACGGCAACCGCGCCGGCAAGCGCTGCGGCAACAACCATCATGCGGCGCCGCATGCGCTGATCAGTCAACTCGTTACGCAACGCACACTCCACCCAACGCCATGGACCGGCCGCGGCGATCGGCGGCCCGGCACGGATTCACATTAGGGCGGAGATGGTAAACGAGCGGTAACCCGGGAACTGATCGCGGAAAAGAAAGTACGCTGCGCTGCTCCCTCTCCCGCTTGCCGGCAGGGCCGGGTGGGGGTGTTGCCGCAAGCCGTCAGAGTGCTGGGAGAGAATTTCCCCCACCCGCAAGCGGGAGCGGTAAGAAAAAACTCAGCCCTTCAGAAATTCGCCCGCCTTGTACAGCGAGCGAAACGTGAGGCCGGCCTGCGCGAAGGTTTCGGCGGCGCCTTCCTCGCGGTCGACCATGGTGAAGACCAGCGCGATCTCGGCGCCGGCATCGCGCACCGCTTCGACCGCCTTCAGCGCCGAGCCGCCGGTCGTGGTGACGTCCTCGACGATCACCACGCGCTTGCCTTGCAGGCTCTCGCCCTTGGCCAGGCCTTCGACCGCCAGCCGGGCGCCGTGTTCCTTCGGCCTTTTTCGCACGAAGAACGCCGCGATCGGGTGGCCCTTGATCCAGGACAGTTGCGCGATGGCGCCTGCCAGCGGCACCGCGCCCATTTCAAGCCCGCCGACATAATCGAGCTGATCGTCCTTCAGGGCCTCGAAGGTCAGTTCCGCCAGCAGCGTGGCGCCCTCGGGATCCAGCATGGTCGGCTTGAGGTTGAAGTAGAAATCGCTCTTGCGGCCCGAGGCCAGCGTGATTTCACCGCGCCCGAACGAGCGTCTGCGGATGATCTCGGCGAGGCGGGCACGGGAAGCTGATTTGGACAAAGCGTTGTTCTCGAAAGGGCTGCAGCCGGCGCAATCTATCGGCGGACGCGGTCACATTCCAGAGCCGGGGCTGCCCCGTCAACAGCGCATAGTGTCACCATCGGGGGCGGTGGCGGCGGTTGTACCATCGGCGGGTTCCGGGGTAGTGGATACCGCGCTTAGCGGGGAAACAAAGATGACGATCGAACTGCACACATGGAACACGCCGAACGGCCGCAAGATCTCGGTCGCGCTGGAAGAGATGGGGCTGCCCTACAAGGTTTTTCCCATCAACATCAGCAAGGGGGAGCAGATGGCGCCGGATTTCATCGCCATCAGCCCGAACAACAAGATTCCGGCGATCGTCGATCCCGACGGCCCGGGCGGAAAGCGCGTCAGCGTATTCGAATCCGGCGCCATCCTGCTCTATCTCGGCGAAAAGACCGGCAAATTCCTGCCCATGCCCCTGATCGAGCGTATCCCGGTCTATGAATGGCTGATGTGGCAGATGGGCGGTTTCGGCCCGATGCCGGGCCAGGTGCATCACTTCATCGCGCTGGAGAACGAGGCGGACCGGGCCTATGGCCTGAAGCGCTACATGGCGGAAACGGTGAGGCTCTATGGCGTGCTGGATCGCCGCCTCGCGGGCAACGAGTTCGTTGCAGGTCCGCTGTCGGTCGCCGATTTCGCCATTCTCGGTTGGGCATGGCGGCACCCGCGCCACAAGGTTGAGCTGAAGGATTTTCCCCATGTCGAACGCTGGTACAACACGCTGATGGCGCGGCCGGCGACCAAGCGCGGCATGGAAGCAAAGCTGGATTGATTTGCCGGCCGGGGTGGGCTTTGCCTCACGCGCGACGGTCATCGCCCGGTCGAAGTACTGGACGATGACAGCGGTGTTTGTGGGGATGGCGTGTCGAAGCAAGCAGGGGCATCGCGCCTCAATGCTTCGTCACCACGCTCCACTTCGTGACCACGGCTTCGCTCATCTGCCCCGCGTCCTGCGCGCAGGCGACCTCGTCGACCTTGATCGAGATTTCCTTGCCAATGAATCCCTTGAGCTGTGCGGCCTGAGCATCGCTCGAGGTGATGAGCTGGAAGGTCTCCGGTCCGGTCTCCAGGTCGCACAGCCCGTTCGGCGGCGGCAGCCGGCGCGGTTCGCTGGTGACCAGATAGGTCGCGACCCGCTTGCCTTTTTTGCCGCCGCGCACCTTCATGGCATTGAGTTCGCCCGACAGCACGTCGCCGGCATTGATCAGTTTGCCCGGCTTGGCCGCGGGCGGTTCGGCCTGCTGCGCCGAAGCGGCAGGCGCGGCGCAGGTCACCGCCATAACTGTCACCAAGGCAAGGCGTTTTCCGAATCGTCGCATCATCATCTGGGTCATTTCCATTGGCAATGTGTCAGAACAGAGTCCGCTGCCGCATCGCGGCGGTCAGCGTGCCTTCGTCGAGATAATCGAGTTCGCCGCCCACCGGCACGCCGTGGGCCAGCCGCGTCACCTTGACGCCGGCCTCCTGCAGGAGGTCGGTGATGTAATGCGCGGTGGTTTGGCCATCCACCGTCGCATTCAGCGCGAGGATGATTTCGGTCACCCGCGGGTCGTGCGCGCGGGCCACCAGCGCGTCGATGGTGAGGTCCTGCGGGCCGACGCCGTCGAGCGGCGACAGCGTCGCGCCGAGCACGTGATAGAGGCCGTTGGTGGCGTGCGCGCGTTCCAGCGCCCAGAGATCGGCGACGTCGGCAACCACGACGATGATCGCGGGGTCCCGCCGCGGGTCGGTGCACACCGTGCAGGGATTCTGCGTGTCGATGTTGCCGCAGGTCCGGCAGACCTGGATCTTGTCGATCGCTACCTGCAGCGCGCCGGCCAGCGGCGTCATCAGCGCCTCGCGTTTCTTGATCAGATGCAGCGCCGCGCGCCGTGCCGAGCGCGGGCCAAGCCCGGGCAGCCGCGCCAGCAGCTGGATCAAGCGTTCGATTTCGGGACCGGCAACCGCAGCAGCCATCTGGGCTAGCCGAGCCCCAGTCCGGGCGGCAGGCCGAGCCCGCCGGTGAGCGCCTGCATCTTCTCCTGCATCGCGGCTTCCGCCTTGCGCTGCGCGTCGTTGAGCGCGGTCACCAGCAGGTCCTCGAGGATTTCGCGTTCGTCCGCCTTCATCAGCGAGGGGTCGATCCTGACGGCCTTGACCTGCATTTTCGCGGTCATGCGGACGCTGACCAGGCCGCCGCCGGAGGTGCCCTCGACCTCGACATTGCCGAGTTCTTCCTGCATCGCCTGCATCTTGGATTGCAGCTGGGCTGCCTGCTTCATCATGCCGAGGAAATCAGCCATGAACGCTTCCTTCAAAATCTAGAGATCGTCGCTGTCGGGAGTCTCGGCGGGGTCTTCACCGCTAACATCTGATTCCGGCGTCTCGGGGGCAAGCTTGCGCACCTCGACCACCTTGGTGCCGGGAAACCGCGCCAGCACCTCCTGTACCCGCGGATCGGCTTCGGCGGCGCGCTCGCGCTGGTTCTTCTGGACTTCGTTCTGCGAACGCAACGTCGCCTGCCCAGGCTCGTTGGACACGATCACGGTCCAGCGCCGCCCGGTCCATTGTTCCAGCTTGCGCGAGAGATCGTTGACCAGGGTCCGCGGCGCGGTTGGCTCCAGCGCCAGTTCGAGCCGCCCGTCCTCGATGCGGACCAGCCGGACATGGGCTTCCAGCGCGCCCTTGATCATGAGATCGCGCTTCTCGCCGGCCAAAGCCACCAGTTCGGGGAAGCTTGCGATCCGAAGCGCCGTGGCGGCTGCCTGCGCTTCCGCCATCGGCGCCGTCGCCTGCGGACGGACCGAGGCCTCGGCACTGGCGCGCGGCGCGGATGCACTGCGTGATGCCGAATGCTGCACCGGGGATACCGTCGATGCGGAGATGGACCGCGCCGACGCGGAACTCGATGCGGCCGCCGGCGCCGCGCCGCCGTTCTGTTCCAGCATCCGGATCGCCTCGTCCGGCGTCGGCAAGTCTGAGACATAGGCGATGCGCACCAGCACCATTTCGGCCGCGGCCGCCGGCCGGGTCGCGGCCTGCACCTCGGTGATGCCCTTGAGCAGCATCTGCCACATGCGCGACAGCACGCGCATCGAGAGCTTTGAGGCGAAGTCGCGGGCGCGCACGCGCTCGGTTTCGCCGAACGCGACGTTGTCCGCCGTGGCCGGCACGATCTTGACCCGGGTAACGAAATTGACGAACTCGGCGAGGTCGGAGAGCACCACGATCGGGTCGGCGCCGGTGTCGTATTGTTCGCGGAATTCCCTGAAGGCGCTGGCGATATCGCCGCGCGCCAGCGATTCGAACAGATCGATCACCCTCGTGCGGTCGGCGAGGCCCAGCATCTGCCGCACCGCATCGGCGCGCACCGGGCCTGCCGCATGCGCGATCGCCTGGTCGAACAGCGACAGCGAATCACGTACCGAGCCCTCTGCCGCGCGGGCGATGATGCCGAGCGCCTCCGGCTCGACTTCGACGTTTTCCTTGCCCGCAATGTTGGCCAGATGGCCCATCAGCACGTCGGCTTCGACCCGGCGCAGGTCGAAGCGCTGGCAGCGCGACAGCACGGTGACCGGCACTTTGCGGATTTCGGTGGTGGCGAACACGAATTTGGCGTGCTCCGGCGGCTCTTCCTGCGTCTTCAGGAAGGCATTGAAGGCCGCGGTCGAGAGCATGTGGACTTCGTCGATGATGTAGACCTTGTAGCGCGCGCTGGCCGGCGCATAGCGCACGCTGTCGTTGATCTGACGCACGTCGTCGACGCCGGTATGGGAAGCGGCGTCCATTTCCAGCACATCCATGTGCCGGCTTTCCATGATGGCCCGGCAATGCACGCCGGGCACCGGCATGTGGATGGTCGGCCCCTTCGCCGATCCGTCAGGCAGTTCGTAATTCAGCGCGCGGGCGAGGATCCGCGCCGTGGTGGTCTTGCCGACGCCGCGCACCCCGGTCAGGATCCAGGCCTGCGGAATTCGCCCGGTCTCGAACGCGTTCGAGACCGTCCGGACCACGGCGTCCTGGCCGATCAGGTCGTCGAAACTGGAGGGACGGTATTTGCGCGCCAGCACCCGGTAGTGCTTGCCGGCCTGCGGCGGTCCGCCAAGGTCGAAGCCGCCCTGATGGACGCTTTCGGTATCCCCGGGGGGCGTTACAGGACTGCCAGCGTCGGTCATCGATCGGTCCGCAATGTTTGTCTCTCGAAGCCGGCTTGCGGAACGGGAAGGGAATCGAGCCCAGGACGGGGTGGCCCATCTTGTGCGATTCGCCCGAAAAAACAGGTAGGAGACTGACGAGCGACCCGATCCGGACCTCGTTAGGGCTGCTTCCTTCCGGACCTGACCCGGTTGGCGAGTGGCTCGTCCACCGCCAATCTCCCGGTCCTTATTTGGGGCCAAAAGCCCCGGAAAGCAAGCGGGGGGGGGGGGAGGTCGTCATACCCCGCGAATGAGGGATATCCAGTACTCCGAGACCTCGCGGGCCCACCGAGGTGTCGCCGGGTACTGGATCATCCGCTTTCGCGGATGATGACGCCTTGATATGACGTTGCCAGCGGTGTCCATTTCAGGCCAGTTCAGACTGAATGCCATCGAGAAAACGATGGATGCCCCTGGAACCCACATGCCTTCTGACGCTGCCGACTGGTCGCTGCATTCCCAGCTCAAAAAGGACACCATCGACATCGGCGACCTGCCGCTGTGCAAGGTGCTCGTGATCAAGGATGCGCATTACCCCTGGCTGCTGCTGGTGCCGCGCCGGGCCGACGCCGTCGAGATCATCGACCTCGACGAGGTCGAACAGGCGCAGTTGATGACGGAAACTTCCCGCGTCGCCCGTGCCCTGAAAGAGATCACGAAATGCGACAAGCTCAACATCGCGGCGCTGGGCAATCTGGTGCCGCAGCTGCACGTCCATGTCATCGCGCGCCGCTCCAGCGACGCCGCCTGGCCTCGTCCGGTCTGGGGGGTGATGCCGCCGCTCGCGCATGATGCGGAAGAAGTCCAGAATTTCATCAGCGCGCTCCGTCGCAAGATTTGGCTTGGTTGAACTCATGACTGAATTCGATTCCTTTCCGCTCGGCCGTCCCGCCTTCGTCAGCAACATTCTCGATCGCGCCGCGCATCTGCGCCGCAGTGACGAGAAACTGCTCGCGCTGGAAAGCCATCGCGACGCCCGCGCCTATGTGGTGTATCGCGACTCGCTGGTGGTGAAGCAGGACGCCGGCGGTCCCCGCCTGCTGCTCACCATCGACGAGGCGCTGAAATTCGGCGCCAATCCGGGTACGGTCTTTCTCGGCCTGCGCGAAGGCGCGGCGGTGTTCGGCATGGGGATTTCGGCCGCGTCCGTCGAAAAACTGCTGACCCGCGACGACGTCGCCGTCACCGAACTGCGCGGCATGGCGATGCAGGGCGCGGCGCCGCCGGAGCAACTCTCGGCGATCGCGATGGCGAAATCGATGGTGAGCTGGCATCAGCGTCACGGCTTCTGCGCCAATTGCGGCACCCGTACCGCGATGAAGGAAGGCGGCTGGAAGCGCGACTGCCAGAACTGCAAGGCCGAGCATTTTCCGCGCACCGACCCTGTCGTGATCATGCTGGTGACGTCAGGCGACAAGGTCCTGCTCGGGCGTCAGAAGCAGTTCCTGCCCGGAATGTATTCCTGTCTGGCCGGGTTCGTCGAAGCGGCCGAAACCATCGAGGACGCGGTCCGCCGCGAGATCTTCGAGGAATCCGGGATTTTCTGCGCTGAGGTGAACTACTACATGACGCAGCCCTGGCCCTATCCGTCGTCCCTAATGATAGGCTGCACCGCGCGCGCCACCACCGAAGAGATCACCGTAGACCATATGGAACTGGAGGATGCACGCTGGTTCGACCGCGCCGAGGCGACCCTGATGATCAAGCGGCAGCATCCCGATGGGCTTGCCGGCCCGCATCCGTTTGCGATCGCCCATCATCTGCTCGGGCGCTGGCTGCATGAGGCTCCGAATGCGGGCGCATAGCCGGGAACGTCCGATGGTTCCATCGATTAACCCGGGACCCAGGTTCCGGAACAATGCGGAGCCGCTATGACTGATTCCCGGATGAACTTTCAGGCTGCCGCGCCCAAAATTCCGCCGCGCATCCTTTGTATCGGCATGCCGGTGCGCGACCTGACGTTCCGGGTCGGCGGCATTCCGGCACGCGGTTCCAAGGAGAACGCCACCCATTTCGACGAGATTTGCGGCGGCAACGCGCTGAACGCCGCGATCGGCATCGTTCGCCTCGGCGGACGCGCCTCGATCTGCGGCCCGATGGGCGATGCCCGCGAGGTATCCAGCCGGTTCATCTTCGAAAAGCTCGCGCATGAGGGCATCGAGACAAAACACATCATTCACATGCCGGGCCTGGTGACGCCGATCTCGACGGTCATGGTCGACCCCAGCGGCGAGCGCACCATCGTGACCTTCCGCGATCCGGAACTGTGGAAAGTGCGACTGCCCAGTTCCGACACGCTGCTGGAGGATTGCGCTGCCATTCTCACCGAGAGCCGTGCCGCGGAGTTCTGCACCGATTTGTGCGTCGAGGCGCGCCGCCGCGGCATCCCCGTGGTCGTGGACGTCGACCGCGCGATGTCGCTGCGGGAGGGGTTGCTCAACGC
>NZ_JAUYQU010000133.1 GCF_030697065.1 Bradyrhizobium sp. | reverse complement strand
GGCGCCTTCGGCCAGGTCGATATCGATCCGCCGCAAAACCCGCGCGCGGTCGAACAGGATGGTTTCCTGCGGCATCCAGCTCAGATGCGCGCCGGCGGCGGCCTTCAGGGCAATATTGACTTCGGCGGCCGGCCCGTGCGCCCGGTAGACCTTTTCCGCTGCCGCCGTGGTCACCGCAAGGCGGGAGCCTTCGCCGACCGCGATGTCGATATCGAAGCGATCGCCGCCGGCAATGCCGCCGGCGGTATTGACGAACATGGCCGAGAGACCCTCCGCCTCGGGGGAAGGAAAGCGGACGCGCAAGGAGCCTGATTCATGCAACTGGCGGCGGCGGGTGGCACCCTCGACCTGGTGCACGTCGAACCTCACCGCGCCCTGCGCCCGGTTGGCCGCGAAGATCGCCGAGACAGCATCCGTGGGTTCGGTCCGCATCCGCCCTCAAAGCCCCCGCACGGCCGTCTTACAGCGCCATCTGGCGGCTGATTTCGGCGGGATCCATCGCGTTGCGGTCGCAGGCATATTTCACCGCACCCCGGTCCATCACCGCGAAGTTGTCGCCGAGCTCGCAGGCAAAGTCGAGATATTGTTCGACCAGCACGATCGCCATGGTGCCGAGACTGCGCAGATAGGAGATGGCGCGGCCGATGTCCTTGATGATCGACGGCTGGATGCCTTCGGTCGGCTCGTCGAGCAGCAGCAGCTTCGGCCGCATCACCAGCGCCCGGCCGATCGCCAGTTGCTGCTGCTGGCCACCGGACAGATCGCCGCCGCGGCGGCCGAGCATCGAATTCAGCACCGGAAACAGCGAGAACACGTCGTCGGGAATGGTGCGGTCGTCTCGCTTCAGCGGCCCGAATCCGGTCTTGAGGTTTTCCTCCACGGTCAGCAGCGGAAAGATCTCGCGGCCCTGCGGCACGAAGCCGATGCCCTTGCGCGCCCGCTCATAGGGCTTGAGGCCGGTAATGTCGGCGCCGTCGAAGATGATGGAGCCCGAGGCGATCGGATACTGGCCGACCATGGCGCGCAGCAGCGAGGTCTTGCCGACTCCGTTGCGGCCCAGCACGCAGGTCACCTTGCCGGGCTCGGCCGTGATCGAGACGCCGCGCAGCGCCTGGGCCGCGCCATAATAGAGGCTGATGTTGTCGACGTTCAGCATGGGGCTTCGCTCCCTCCAATGGAGCTCGTCATACCCCGCGAAGGCGGGGTATCCAGTACACCAGGCGCCCTCGGCAAGTGCTCACCGTCTCGGATTACCGGATCGTCCGACCGGAGCCTGTCATCGGGCGGCCATCCGGCCGACCCGGTGGCGGACGATGACAGCTGTGCTTGTGGGACCGCCGTCATGCTCGTTACCTTCCAAGATACACTTCGATCACGCGCTCGTTCGACGAAACCTGATCGATGCTCCCTTCGGCCAGCACGCTACCCTCGTGCAGGCAGGTCACCTTGACGCCGAGTTCGCGCACGAAGGTCATGTCGTGCTCGACTACCATGATGGTCTTGTCCTTGTTGATTTCCTTCAGCAACTCGGCGGTCTGGTGGGTTTCGACGTCGGTCATGCCGGCGACAGGCTCGTCGACCAGCAGCAGTTTCGGGTCCTGCGCCAGCAGCATGCCGATCTCCAGCCACTGCTTCTGGCCGTGCGAAAGACTGCCGGCCAGCTTGTGGCGCGCATCCTTGAGGCGGATGGTTTCCAGCACGCGCTCGATGCGCTCGGACTCGTCCCTGG
>NZ_JAUYQU010000125.1 GCF_030697065.1 Bradyrhizobium sp. | reverse complement strand
CTGAAAATCATCGGCGCCGCGCTGAAGGGCTATGACAATATCGATGTCGATGCCGCGCGCGAACGCGGCGTCCAGGTCACCATCGTGCCGGACCTCCTCACCGGGCCGACCGCGGAACTGGCGATCGGATTGATGATCGCGATCGGGCGGCACATCCCGGCCGGAGATGCCGGCATCCGTCATCAGGGTTTTGCCGGCTGGCGGCCCCAATTGTATGGCACGGGCATCGGCAACGCGACGGTCGGGATCATCGGGTTCGGCCTGGTCGGCCAGGCCATCGCGCGCCGTCTCGGCGGCTTCGGCTGCCGCATCGTCGCGTTCGATGCGAAGCCGTTCGACGAAGGCACCGGCGTCGAGCGGGTGGCGTTCGATGACGTCCTGAAGCTATCCGATTTCGTGGTGCTGGGCCTGCCGCTGACCGATTCCACCACCGGGTTGATCGATGCGCGGGCGATCGGCCGGATGAAGCCGGGCGCGCTGCTGGTCAACCCCGCGCGCGGCTCGCTGGTCGATGAAGCCGCGGTGGCCGATGCGCTGGCGAGCGGCCATCTCGGCGGCTACGCCGCCGACGTGTTCGAATGCGAGGACTGGGCGCGGCCGCACCGGCCGATGTCGATCGATCCGGGATTGACCGCACCGGGGGCGCGAACCGTGCTGACGCCGCATATCGGATCGGCGGTGACGTCGGCGCGGCGGCAGATCGAGCTGTCCGCCGCGACCAGCATCCTGCAGGCCCTGGCAGGCCAGGTGCCCGCCGGGCTGGTCACCATCCCGAAAATCAAGACCGCGGCCTTGACCGCATAAAATGCTGAACCTGACCCACGCCAAAACCTTTCTCGCCGTGATCGCCGCCCGCGGCATTCGTGCCGCCGCGCGTCAGCTCGATCTCGCGCCGTCGACCATCGTCGATCACATCCGCCAGCTCGAGGAGGTAATGGCCGCGCCGCTGGTGCTGCGCCGGCGCGGCGGCGCCGTGCTGACCGACCAGGGCGCGCGCTTTTTGCCGCTGGCGCGTTCGCTGGTCGAAACCGCCGGCCGCGTGCGCGGCCTGGTCCAGCTTCCGACGCTGCGCGTGGCGGCATCGAGCAATGTCGGCACCTATCTGCTGCAGCCTCATCTGGGGGCGTTTCAGCGCAGCATCGGCATTCCGGTCGAGCAATGGATCGGACCGAACAATGATGTCGTCGCAAGGCTTGAACGCGGCGAAGCCGATCTCGCCGCGATGGAATGGTGGGACGGCAGGGAAGGCTTTGCCGCGCGCACCTTCGCGCGCGAGCCGCTGGTCGTCATCGTCGCCCCCGATCATCGCTGGGCCGGGCGCGGCTCGCTCTCCGTGGCCGAACTGCAGGGCGAGCCATTGCTGGGCGGCGAATCCGGCACCGGCACCGGGCATCTGCTGCGCCGCCGGCTCGGACCGGCCGCCGGCACTCTCACCATCGTCGGCGGCTTCGGCAGCACCGAGGCCGTCAAGCGCGCGGTCCGCGCCGGCGCCGGCGCGTCGATCGTGATAGAATCCTCCGTCGCCGACGAAGTCGCCGCGCGGCGGCTGGTCGCGCTGCGTCTCGAAGGCGTCGACCTCGCCAAGGAGATCAAGCTGATCGTCCCCGACACGCTGCCGCCGACGGCGCCGGCGATGATGATGTTCGAGGCCTCGCGCGGGTGGGGCGGGGCGGTTTAGAACGGCCGGCAGGATTTTCGCGGAGTTTCGCCGCATCGGAACTGTCATCGATCGCTCGCGTTCACGGCAAATCTTCGGCGTGCAGGTTCCCGAGTTCCCGCGAGATACGAGAGCATTACGGATCTAAGTATATTTCATTCATGGCGCGTTCAGTGGCACGACGTACAGTCGAGTCGGGGCTGGTTGAACAAGGAAATGAAATGAAATCGATCGCCTTCAGTGTTGCCGTCGCCGCGTTCCTCGGCTTCTCCGCGCTCTCTCCAGCCAGCGCCTTGCCGGCCCACCCGATTGCCGGGGCCGCAGCCGCAGCGTCGGACGTCGTTGACGTGCGTCATTATCGTTCACACCGCGGTCATTATCGCTCGCACCGGGTCTGCAAGGTCCGAACCATCATCAAGCGCGACCGTTTCGGCCGCCGCGTCGTCAAGCGCGTACGCGTCTGCAGGTGACCTGATCGTCTAGCGAGACGGCATGGAACAACCGCGAAAATCGCTGGTTGAGTGTCCATGGCTGACGCGGATGTACCGTCGGCACAACAACGCCGCGTCCCGGGATATTGCCCGCCGGGGCGCGGTGTTTTCGTTGGAACGATTCAATCGTTGAAAGGTTTTTTCCGTTCAACTTTTGGAGAATAAAAATGAGCAATCTTGACAACCAGCCGGGGCGCGACGACCGCATCGGATCCACCAACCGAACATCAATTGACCAAGGCGGCCTTGATACCCGCAAGACCGGCATGGGAACCGGGACGATTGCCGCCATTATTGGCGCGGCAGTCATCGTGGGCGGGTTGATGTTGTTTGGCTCGTGGGGCGACAACCGGACGGCTGTCAACAATCCGCCCGCCGCCACCAGCAATTCGACCCCCGGCACGACGACCGGCCAGACTTCTGGCGCTCCGCGCGTCATAACTCCGAACGTTGCGCCTGCCGCTCCCGCCACGACAGCACCTGCCCCTGCAACGACGCGATAACGCAAACGTCAAGCCCGGGCGGTAACACGCCCGGGCCTTTGGTCCGCCCAGCACGGGCGCACGCGATAATGTTGGTTCTCAGAGGTGCAGAAGAAGAAGACCGACGGGCCCAACAAGTGAAGCGCCGTCGCGAACCGCGTAAGCGAGCGCCGGGGCGAGGCTTTTTCTTCGAAATTTTTCCGGTGAGCAATATTGACCATCAATCGGCCGACGGGCGCCAAGCCGTGGCGACGATTCATTTCCCGGAACCCGGGACCGACCCGAATGTTGCCCTCATGCCAAAGGGACAGCAGCATGTCGATCATCGGACTTAAACACATCCTCACTTTCGTCGCCTTAGCTGCTGCGGCCGCTTCTGCAATAGCAGTGCAGGCACAGGAGAGCGCCCACGAGATCATGATGGGGGGATCGACGAGACCCCACTCGGCAATGCCGATTATGGCTTACGGAGAAAATCCCGATACGGAATTCCCGCCGAGGGTTGCTGCTCCGGCTCGCAGAACGCAAGGCGCCGGCAGCGCGGCATATTGCGTCAGAACCTGCGATGGCCGGTACTTCCCGGCTCCTTCGGGCGACACGCAAGCGGAGGGCTGCAAGGACCTTTGTCCGGCAGCCGAGACAAAAGTGTTTTACGGCGGTACGATCGACAATGCTTCCGCAAGAGATGGAAAGCCCTATTCCTCGCTTCAGAATGCTTTCCGGTATCGCGAGGAACTCGTCACAGGGTGTACCTGCAACGGCAAGGACGTGATCGGACTTGCCAGCATCAAGATCGAGAATGACGAGACTCTACGCCAGGGTGATATCGTGGCTTCGCATGATGGCTTCAGGGTTGTCCGCAGTCTGTCAGGCGGCCAGCCGAAATTTGCTGCGGCCTCGAAGGCCGTCACCGGCCGATACGCCCGACCTCCCGTCCTCGCGAAACGGTGATGGTTGGCTGGGTCATATGATGCGTGCAAGTGTCGGCAGCCCTATAACGCGATATTGTTGCTGTAGCGAAATTGGTCCGTTGTGATAAATTGTCTGCATGACAAAGGATCAGATCACTGCCGTTCTTGAACGTGTCCGGGCCTGGCCCGAGGAGCGGCAGGCCTATGCCGCCGAGATCCTGCTGGTCATCGAAGCGCAGGACGTGAGCCCCCTGCGCGTTGACGAGTGGCAGGCGATCCAGGAAGGCAACGCCGAGGCCGAGCGCGGCGAGTTTGTCAGCGATGCGGAAATGGCCGCGTTCTACAAGCGGCATGGCCTGTGAGAGTCCGCTACACGCCGCGCTCGCGGCGTGACCTTGAGGCGATTTACAACTATATCCACGAGCAAAGTCCAGGCGCAGCGCGCTCGGTGAAGCGGGCCATCCAGCACGCC
>NZ_JAUYQU010000110.1 GCF_030697065.1 Bradyrhizobium sp. | reverse complement strand
CCGATGTTCTTCCTGCAGGGCGTGGCGCGCTTTCTGTTCGTGCCGATGGCGCTGGCGGTGATATTCGCCATGATCTGGTCGTTCCTGCTGTCGCGCACCCTGGTGCCGACCATGGCCAAATATTTGCTGCAGCCGCATGTCCGTCATGCCGAAGGCGGGGGACCGCCGCCGACGCGCAATCCGCTGGTCCGGTTCCAGCGGGCTTTCGAAGCGCGCTTCGAGCGGCTGCGCGGCGGCTACCGCGACCTGCTGTCGCTGGCGCTGGCGCGACGGCCGGTGTTCGTGATCGGGTTCATCGGCCTGGTCGGGCTCTCGTTCCTGCTGGTGCCGTATCTCGGCCGGAATTTCTTTCCCTCGGTCGATGCCGGTTCGATCCTGATGCATGTCCGCACCCAGGTCGGCACGAGGGTCGAGGAAAGCGCCAATCAGTTCGCCGACGTGCAGAAGGCGATCCGCAAGATCATCCCGCCCGGCGAGAACGAAACGCTCGCCGACAATATCGGCATGCCGATCAGCGGCATCAACATGACCTACAACAACACCGGCGTGATCGGTCCGGCGGATGGCGATATCCTGATCAAGCTGAAGGAGGGTCACCGTCCGACCGACGAGTATGTGCTGGCGATGCGCGAACAGCTGCCGCGGATGTTTCCCGGCATGACGTTCTCGTTCCTGCCGGCCGACATCGTCAGCCAGATCCTGAATTTCGGCGCCCCGGCGCCGATCGATCTGCAGATACGCGGCGCGAAGGTGGCCGAGAACTTCGCCTACGCCAACACGCTGCTGAACCGGATCCGCCGGATTCCCGGCATTGCGGATGCGCGCATTCAGCAATCGCCGAACAATCCGACGTTCAATGTCGATGTCGACCGCACCCGGGCGCAGTTTGTCGGGCTGACCGAACGCGACGTCACCAACAGCCTCGTCGTCAATCTGGCCGGCAGTTCGCAGGTGGCTCCGACCTTCTTCCTCAACCCGGACAACGGGGTGTCCTACTCGATCGTGATGCAGACGCCGCAATACAAAATGGACTCGCTGGGCGCATTGGAGACATTGCCGCTGACGGCGGCCGCGGGCGCCGTTCCGCCGATCCTCGGCGGCATCGCCAGCATTTCCCGGGCCGCCTCGAGCGCGGTGGTCTCGCAATACGACATCCAGCCGATGGTGCAGA
Source organism: Bradyrhizobium sp. (assembly GCF_030697065.1). GTDB lineage: Bacteria > Pseudomonadota > Alphaproteobacteria > Rhizobiales > Xanthobacteraceae > Bradyrhizobium. The sequence goes on along the minus strand of NZ_JAUYQU010000110.1, from coordinate 20,730 downwards.
TCTATGCAACGCCGCAGGGGCGCGATCTAGGCGCGGTGGCCGCCGACGTCCGGACCGCGATCGCGGAAACCGCGAAGGAAGTGCCGAAAGGTTCCTCGGTGGTGCTGCTCGGCCAGGTCGAGACCATGGACAGCGCGTTCTCCGGACTGTTGTTCGGCCTGCTCGCCGCAGTGGTGCTGATCTACCTACTGATCGTGGTGAACTTCCAGTCATGGTCGGACCCGTTCGTGATCATCACGGCATTGCCGGCGGCGCTGGCCGGCATCGTCTGGATGCTGTTCACGACCCAGACCACGCTGTCGGTGCCGGCCCTGACCGGCGCCATCATGTGCATGGGCGTCGCCACCGCCAATAGCGTGCTGGTGATCTCGTTTGCGCGCGAACGCTATGAGGAACTCGGCGATCCCGTTGCCGCGGCGATCGAGGCCGGTTTCGTCCGGTTCCGCCCGGTGTTGATGACGGCGCTGGCGATGATCATCGGCATGACGCCGATGGCGTTCGGCCTCGGCGAGGGCGGCGAACAGAACGCGCCGCTCGGACGCGCGGTGATCGGTGGCCTGATCTTTGCTACGGTCGCCACGCTGATGTTCGTTCCCGTGGTTTTCAGTATGGTACACAAGAAGCAGGGCGCCAAAGCCGCCGCCGCACCGGAGACGTCGCATGCCCACTGAACACGGCTCGCCGGTATCGCGCCGGAAGTTGGGCATTTTCGGCGCGGTGGCCGGGATCGCCGCGGTGCTGGTGGTGGTCACGGGCATCCGCGCGCGCGAGGATTCCAGCGCCAAGCTGCGCGAATGGACCGACGATCAGGCGATCCCGACCGTCGCGGTGGTGCTGCCGGACGCCCGGGCGCTCGCCGCCACCCTCGATCTGCCGGGCCGGCTGGAAGCTTATTCGCGGGCGCCGATCTTCGCCCGCGTCAGCGGCTACCTCAAGAGCTGGAGCGCCGACATCGGCGCGCAGGTCAAGGCAGGCCAGGTGATCGCCGAGATCGAGGCGCCGGACCTCGACCAGCAACTGCTGCAGGCGCGCGCCGATCTTGCCAGCCAGCAGGCCAGCGCCAGACTGTCCGAGGCCACGCTGACCCGCCGCAAAACGCTGCTCGCCTCGAACTTCGTGTCGATGCAGGAAATCGACGAACGCACCGCCGACCTTGCCAACAAGAAGGCCGCGGTCAATTCCGGCCAGGCCAATGTCGAGCGGCTGGAGGCGCTGGCGGGCTACAAGAAGATCACGGTGCCGTTCGACGGCGTGGTCACCGCGCGCGATACCGACGTCGGCGCCCTGATCAATGCCGGTGGCGGTTCGGGACCGCCGATGTTCGTGGTGTCCGACATCAGCCGGCTGCGGGTCTATGTCAACGTACCCCAGACCTACGTGCCTTCCATCAAGATCGGCGCCAAGGCCGTGCTCACGATGCCGGAATATCCCAACCGGACCTTTCTCGCGACCGTCGAGGCTTCGTCGCAATCCGTCGATGCCGGCTCAGGCACCACGCGGATGCAGCTCGCGCTCGACAATGCCGGGGGTGAGCTGATGCCGGGCGGCTACGCCAGTGTGCGGCTGAGCCTGCAGCGTGACACCCAGCCGCTGCACATCCCCGCCAGTGCGCTGATCTTCAACAAGAGCGGCATGCGCGTCGCTACCGTCGGACCCGACGACAAGGTGCTGTTCAAGACGGTCACCATCGCCCGCGACCTCGGCCGCGACATCGAACTCGCTTCGGGTCTCGCGCCCGATGATCGCGTCATCGTCGCGCCGCCCGATGGCATCGCCGACGGCGACGCGGTCCGCGTTGCCGGCGACAAGGCCGGTGGCGGGGCGAAACCCGCGACGGCGTCGGAGCGGCAGGGCAGCAAGGGATAGGACGCAGGCTATCCCGCCCGCCATTCCAGCACGCCGTCCTCCGCCGTGGCGATATCGCCCAGCGTTTCCACCGGCGTGCGGTCCAGGTTCGTCAGATGCGCCAGGGTCGCGCTGTCATTGGCCGGCACCCGCGCCAGCGCGCGGGCGTCGGCTGCGGTCCGCAGCATCACCACGCCGTGCTCGACCTCGCCGCCGCGGCCGTAGAGCACGGTAAAGCTCTCGACCTTGCCCTTGCCGCCGGCCTCGGTGACGAAATCCGGCACCGCGCCTTTGCGGCGATCGGCTTCGGCCTGCACGCTGGTGTCCTGCGCCAGCGCGTGGTGCGGCGCCTGCCGCGACAGCACGAGTCCATGATGCTTGGTGACAAAACCGCCCTGGCCATAGAGCAGGCCGAGCTGGGCGCCGCCGCGCAGCTTGCGCACCATCGCGCAGGCGGCGTGGGTCATGTAGGTGTTGAGCGGCGCGCCGAAGAAGGTAAGGCCGCCGGTGACGGTCGGCTGCACGTCGGGGCCGAGCCCCAGCGTCCGCCGCGCCATTTTCGGCACCACGGGGAAACAACTATAGAGCTCGATGGCGTCGAATTTCTTGCCGTCGCCTTCGACGAGATTCATCACTGCCTTGAGCACGGCATTTTGCGGATGGCTCTCGTAGAACTGGTCGCGCAGCAGATAATCCCGCGGCTCCTCCGCCGAGGCGCCGCCCCGGATGTGAATGATGCGATCCTCCGGGATGCCGCCGGCCTTGGCTTTCGCGAGGCTGGTCAGCAGCACGGCCGCGCCCATGTTGACGGTCGGATTGGCCACCATCAGCTTGTTGTAGGGCCAGGCGATCAGCCGGTTGTCCGGCGTCGGCGTCGTGATCTCCTCGGCGCTGACGTGCCGCTTCAGCCAGGCATGGGGATTCTCCGCCGCTGCCCTCGAAAAGGTCGACCACAGGTCGCCGGATTCCGCCATCGCCTCCCGCGGGGTCTGGCCCCAATGCGCCGAGGTCGCGGTTTCGTAGAGCGGATAGACGGTGACCGGCCTGAAGACGCCGAGCTTGACCGCCATCGGTTTCTGGAACGCGGCGCCGCGCTTGGGCTCTTCGACGTCATGCGCGAACGGCGTCCACGGCAGATCGATTTTGGCGCGCTCCGCCTTGGTCGCGGTCGACTGCGCCTCGGCGCCGCAGACCGCCGCCACGCTGCATTCGCCGCGCGCGATGCGCTGGGCCGCCTCGTGCAGATAGCGGATCGGGCTCTCGCCGCCGACCGGGCCGTAATACAGATGCGCCGGCGCGATGCCGAGGCGTCCGGCCAGTTGTTTCTCCGGATCGCGGTAGCGCCAGCTCAGGAAATTGACGATGTCGAGCGAGTCGATCTCGCCCAGCAGCTCGGCGCCGGAATCGGCCTCCGCGCGCCGTAGCGCCTGTTCGAGCAGCGTGAGCGGCTCAAGCCCGTCGGCGATTTCCTTCGGCCGGTCGGTGATTTCGCCAACTCCGACGATGACGGGGATGCGGTCTTCGGAGACGGGGGAGGAGTTTTGCATTTTCTTGTTTCTCTATTCAGAAGATTGATTTCCGCCAGAGCGGCGTCCTCCGTCATTGCGAGCGTAGCGAAGCAATCCATCCTGCAACAAAAAGACAGAATGGATTGCTTCGTCGCAAGTGCTCCTCGCAATGACGCGCGGCGAGAACTACTCCGCCACCAGCGCGTTCATGTGTTCGACCGCCTCGATAAAATCTTCCTTGAATTCCTGCACCACGGCGCCGGCGGATTTGACGCTGTCGATCAGGCCGACGCCCTGTCCGACATAATAGCTGACGAGGTCGCGCGCCTGCGCGTTGCCGGAGGCCGCGGCGCGATCGATCGAGGTGAAGGCGTCGCGGCTGATGATGCTCTGCAGCGGCATCGGCAGCGCGCCGGGGCTGTCGGGTCCGCGGTCCCAGGCATCGGTCCAGACCGAGCGCAGCTGCCGCGCCGGCTTGCCGGTGCGGCCCCTGGAGCGGATCGCGTCGCGCGAGGAGGCCGCGATCATCTTCTCGCGGAAAATTTCCGATGTCTCGGATTCCACGGTGGCGAGCCACACCGAGCCGGTCCACACCCCGGCCGCGCCCATCGCCATGCATGCCGCCATCTGGTGTCCGGTCATGATGCCGCCGGCGGCGAGTACCGGCACGTCGCGGATCGGCTTGATGGCCTTGATCACCTCCGGCACCAGCACCATGGTGGAAACCTCGCCGCAATGGCCGCCGGCCTCGGTGCCCTGCACCACCAGGATATCGACGCCGGCCGCGACCTGGCGCAGCGCATGCTCCTTGGCGCCGACCAGCGCCGCCACCGGCACGCCATGCTTCTTGCCCATCTCGATCATCGCCTTCGGCGGTACGCCGAGCGCATTGGCGATCAGCCTGATCGGGTGGTTGAAGGACACCTCCAGCAATTCCATTGCGCGCTGCGCGTCGAACGGCTGCGGCTGGTTGTCGGCGACATCGGTCTTCGTCAGTTCGATGCCGTATTTCTTCAGCAGGTTCTTCGTGAAGGCGCGGTGCTCCGGCGAGATCCGCGCTTCCAGGCTTTTCCAGGTGACGTCCTTCTCGCCCGCCGTCGAGATATTTTCCGGGATCAGCACGTCGAGCCCGTAGGGCTTGCCGTCGACGTGGTCGTCGATCCACTTCAGTTCCTGCTCGATCGATTCGGGGGAATGCGCCGTCGCTCCGAGGACGCCGAAGCCGCCGGCGCGGCTGACGGCCGCGACCACGTCGCGACAATGGCTGAAGGCGAGCAGGGGAAATTCGATCCCCAGCATGTCGCAGATCGGCGATTTCATGGTTGTGCTCACTCCCTGCGGCAGCCTTTGGCGCTGCTCTTTTTGATTTGGACGGCGAATGCTCAAATGACGCTAGCGCATCAGGGGTGTGCATGCCAAGCCTTGCGCGCTCCTCACACGAGGGCGACAGGCGTTCCTCCGGCAACGTGCATTCCATGCGGCAAAATATGCAGCCCGGTATGCCCGATTTGACCCTTGCGCTTTGTCGCTGCGGGTAGAATGCTGCCGGGCAACACAAGAATAATCCCCGGGGAGTTCGAATGTCCGCCTTGCCATCCGTGTCAGCCAAAAGCCAACCCGCTGCCGCCGGGGCTTATGACGTCGTCGTGGTCGGCGCCGGCTTTGCCGGCATGTACATGCTGCACCGGCTGCGCAGGCAGGGTCTGTCGGCGCGGGTCTATGAGCAGGGCGGCGATGTCGGCGGCACCTGGTACTGGAACCGGTATCCCGGCGCGCGCTGCGACGTCGAGAGCATGCAATATTCCTATTCGTTCGACGACGAACTGCAGCAGCAGTGGGACTGGAGCGAGCGCTACGCGCCACAGCCCGAGATCCTGAAATACGCCCAGCATGTCGCCGACCGGTTTGATCTGCGCGGCGATATCCAGTTCGAAACCCGGGTCGATCGCGCCGAATTCGACGAGATCGCCAACACGTGGTCGGTGACGACATCGGACGGCAGGACGGTGACGGCGCAATATGTGGTGCTCGCCACCGGTTGCCTGTCGAATGCGAAGATGCCTGACATCAAGGGCCTCGGCGATTTCAAGGGCAAGGTCTATCACACCGGGCACTGGCCCCATGAGGAGGTCGATTTCACCGGTCTGCGCGTCGGCGTGATCGGCACGGGCTCGTCGGGGATCCAGTCGGTGCCCGTGATCGCCGAGCAGGCCAGCCACCTGACGGTGTTCCAACGCACCGCGAATTTTTCCATTCCCGCCCGCAACGCCGAACTGACGCCCGGCGAGCGCGAGGCGTTTCGGGCGAACTATCCGGAGATTCGGCGGATCGCGCGCGAGGAGATGCGCAACGGCATCGTGCAGGAGGTGCCGGATCGGGGCGCGCTCGATGACGGCGAAAACGAACGCCGCGCCAAATTCGAGTCGCGCTGGAGCAAGGGCGGCCTGACCTTCATGGGCGTCTACAACAACCTCGCCTTCGACAAGGCCGCCTACGACACCGCCGCCGGTTTCGTCCGCGACAAGATCGCGGAGATCGTCGAGGATCCGCAGACCGCGAAACTGCTGCAGCCGAACGATCACCCGATCGGCTCGAAGCGCATCTGCATCGATACCGATTTTTTCGCCACCTTCAATCGTCCCAATGTGACGCTGGTCGACATCAAATCCGATCCGATCCGTCAGATCCTGCCGCACGCGGTTCGTACCTCGGCCAGGGAAATCGAGGTCGACGCGCTGGTGCTGGCGACCGGTTTCGATGCGATGACGGGTTCGGTCGCGAAGATCGACATTCGCGGACGCAACGGCCAGACGCTGAACCAGAAATGGGCGGAAGGTCCCAAAACCTATCTCGGCCTGATGAGCGCGGGCTTCCCCAACCTGTTCATCGTCACCGGTCCCGGCAGCCCGTCGGTGCTGTCCAACATGATCGTGTCGATCGAGCAGCATGTCGAATGGATCACCGACTGCATCGCCTGGATGCGCGACCGCGATCTTGCCGCCATCGAAGCCGGCCGGGACGCCGAGGACAGATGGGTGGCGCATGTCAACGAGGTCGCGCACAGCACGCTCTATCCGCAGGCCAATTCCTGGTACATGGGGGCCAACGTCCCGGGCAAGCCGCAGATCTTCATGCCCTATATCGGCGGCGTCGGCGTCTACCGCCAGATCTGCAACGACGTCGCGGCAAAGGGCTACGAGGGCTTTGCGACTACGGCGGCGGAGCCCCCGCAGAAGCGCGCCGCGTCCTGATTGCCGAGATGGCCGGGGATGCCAAAGCGGCGGAGGCGGCGGTCGCTTGGGTGCTCGAAGCGCGCCGGACGGCCTGGAACGAAGGCGACCTGGAGAGCTATCGACACCTGCTGACCAGCGATGCCGACCTCGTCAGCGCCACGGGAAAAAAATCCGCCGGGCGCGACGCGCTCGTCGCGCTGTCCGCGGAGCAGAAGCGGCAGCCCTCGTACCGGGATGCCACCATCACCGCGACGCAGATCGATGCGATCCGCCTGGTGACGCCGGATGTCGCCCTGGTGGATGCCACCTATCGCATGACGGGCGTTCGCATTCCCGCGGATTCCGGGGCGAGGGCGGTCGCGGGAGCGATCCTGTTCGTCATGGTGCAGCAGAACGGCGCCTGGCGGATCGCCTCGATCCGCGCCTTGCCGCCGTCACCGTAATCGTCAATTCTCTGGAGAGTGGGGGAGCTGCCATGGGTTTTTACGAAAGAGGCGACGTCCGCATCCATTACGAGGAGGCCGGTTCCGGCTTTCCGCTGCTGCTGATCGCCGGCGGCGGATTGAATTCGAGCATAGCGGGCATCACCGGCAGCTATCCGCCCTTCAATGCGATGGAAGAATTCCGGAACGAGTACCGCTGCATCGCCTTCGACCTGCGCAATGCCCCGCCCGGCCAGTCCTCCGGCCCGCTGGAGATCGACCGTCCCTGGGATTCCCATACCGACGACCAGCTCGGCCTGATGGATCATCTGGGCATCGACAGGTTCATGGTGCTGGGCTTCTGCATCGGCGGCCCGTTCATCTGGAATTTGCTGAAGCGTGCGCCGGACCGCGTCGTCGCCGGCGTGCTGGCGATGCCGTCGGGCTCGCGTCCCGAGATGCGCGACCTGTTCTACGACAACAACATCAAGGGCTGGGCGCCGGAGCTGATCAAGCGCCGGCCCGATCTCACGATGGAGATGGCCGAGAAGTTCCTGGCCAGAATGTACCACAGCAACCCCGACTTCGTGTTCACGGTGACGCGCGATTTCGTGCGCCATTGCCGGACGCCGGTGCTGATCCTGCCGGACGATATCCCGGCCCATCCCTATGCCGTGGCCATGGAGACGGCGATGCTGGCGCCGAACGCCGAAGTCAGCATGTTCCCGTGGAAGGAGCCGAAGGAGCGGGTTCCGCTGGCGGTGCGCCAGATCCGTTCATTCCTCCGCGCGCACCGGCCGGCTTAGCGGCGGCGTGCTTCGTGGGTGGGCACGCTTGAAGCGTCCCCACCATGGTGCGTGTGGTCAAACCGGTGGTGGGCACGGCGCAAGGGCGCCTTTGCCCACCCTGCGATTTTTTCTCAGTGCTGCTGCAATTCGTGGCGACCCACCACCATCCAGTGTACCTCGTCGGGACCGTCGGCGAAGCGGAGGTGGCGCACGTCGGTGTACATTTCCGACAGCGGCGACCACTGCGAGATGCCGGTGGCGCCGTGCATCTGGATCGCCTGGTCGATGATGCGGCAGGTGCGCTCGGGCACCATGGCCTTGACCATGCTGACCCAGACCCGGGCCTCCTTGTTGCCGAGCACGTCCATCGCCTTGGCGGCCTTCAGCACCATCAGCCGCATGGCTTCGATCTCGCAGCGCGCCTGCGCGATGATCTGAAGATTGCCGCCGAGCTGCACCAGCTTCTTGCCGAACGCCTCGCGGGTCAGGCCGCGCTTGACCATGAGGTCGAGCGCCTTCTCCGCCTTGCCGATGGTGCGCATGCAGTGGTGGATGCGGCCCGGACCGAGGCGGACCTGGGAGATTTCGAAGCCTCGGCCTTCGCCGAGCAGCATGTTTTCCTTCGGCACCTTCACATTGTCGAACCGGATGTGCATGTGCCCGCGCGGGGCATGATCGTGGCCGAACACGGTCATGGGTCCGATGATCTCGACGCCGGGCGTGTCGATCGGCACCAGGATCTGCGATTGCTGGTTCTTCGGCGGCGCGTCGGGACTGGTCTTGACCATCGTGATCATGATCTTGCAGCGCGGGTCGCCGGCGCCGGAGATGTAGTATTTCTCGCCGTTGATGACCCATTCGTCGCCGACCAGTTTTGCCGTGGTCGAAATGTTCTTGGCGTCGGACGAGGCCACGTTCGGTTCGGTCATCGCGTAGGCGGAGCGGATCTCGCCGGCGAGTAGCGGCTTCAGCCACTTCTCCTTCTGCTCCTTGGTGCCGACGCGTTCCAGCACTTCCATGTTGCCGGTATCGGGCGCCGAGCAGTTCATCGATTCCGAGGCCAGCGGGTTCTTGCCCAGTTCGGCTGCGATATAGGCATAATCCAGATTGCTGAGGCCTTCGCCGGTCTCGGCGTCGGGCAGGAAGAAGTTCCACAGCCCCTCGGCCTTGGCCTTGTCCTTAGCCTTCTGCAGTACGTCGAGCTGGCCGGGCGCGAAGCTCCAGCGATCAGCCTTCTTCTCGCCGAGCCGGTAAAACTCGACCGACATCGGCTCGACGGTTTCACGGATGAACTTGTTGACATGGTCGAACAGCGGCCGCGCCTTTTCGGACATGCGCAGGTCGTTCAACTCGTCACCGGGGTCCATCGCATAGCTCGTGGGCACACTGACGTTCTTGTTCATATTCTTGTTCCTCCCAGGAAAGGCAACTTTACAGCCGCGCCAGACCTAAGTCTGGCGCTATTTGAGCATCGCCGTCGAATTATTGCTGTTTGAAACAATGTTCGACCGCGGGGCAGGTCATCAGATCAGGCCATGCGGTGCATGGCGCAGATCTTGTTGCCGTCGGGGTCGCGCAGATAGGCGAGATAGAGTTTGCCCGCAGGCCCTTCGCGCACGCCCGGCGGATCCTCGCAACTGGTGGCGCCATTGGCGATGCCGGCGGCGTGCCAGGCGTCGGCCTGCTCGGCCGAGGCGGCGAGAAAGCCGATGGTGCCGCCATTGGCGGGCGTCGCGGGCTTGCCGTCGATCGGCTTCGACACCGAAAACACGCCGGTCTTGGTACGGTAGAAGATGCGATGGCGGTCCAGCCTGCCGGCGGGAACACCGAGCGTGCCGAGCACCGCGTCATAGAACGACTGGGCCTTGTCGAGGTCGTTGGTCCCGATCATCACGTGCGAAAACATCTAGTATTTCCTCCCTTGTTCGCCGAACGGCTGAAGCCGCCTCGTGCCTGCTACGCTTGCCGTGTCAGAACGCTGTATAGCCGCCGTCGATCACAAAGCAATCGGCAGTGTGATAGGACGACGCCTGGCTCATCAGATAGACCGCGATGCCGCCGAAATCCGCGGGCTCGCCGAACCGCCGCACCGGAATCCGCGGCATCACATTGGCGACGAATTTCTCGTTGGCCATGATGCCAGCCGTCATCTCGCTCTTGATCCAGCCGGGCAGTATGGCGTTGGCGGTGACGCCCTGGCGTGCCAGTTCGACCGCGAGCGCGCGGCACAGCGCATTGATGGCGGCCTTGGTGGCGGCGTAATGCTCGTTCCGTGCGGTGCCGAAGATCGATGCCAGGCTCGAAGTTGCGACCAGCCGGCCGAACGGATCGCCTGCCGTCGCGCGTTCCGTCATGTGCCGCGCCGCGGCCTGAAATACATGGAAGACGCCGTCGAGATTGGTCGCGAACATGTTCCGCCATTCCTCTTCGGTGCGCTCGATGAAGGCGCGCCGCCCGCCGCCGCCGATGCCGGCATTGGCGAAGCAGCCGTCGACCCGGCCGAAGGTTTCCAGCGTGGCGGCCATCGCCGCCTTGACGGAAGCGGGATCGCTGACGTCGCAGACACGGGTGTCGGTCTTGCCCCCGGACCCCGCCATCGACGCCGCGGCGGCCTTGTTCTTGTCGGCGTTGCGGCCCCAGATCGAGACGTTGCAACCGGCGGCGGTGAGCGCCTGCGCGATGCCGAGTCCGATGCCGCCATTGCCCCCGGTAATGACGGCGACACGGCCGGTGAGGTTGAATATGCTCATGAGTGGTTTCCCTTGGGTATTTACTGGGGTGTTTCCATTTGGGACGGCGCACTTCAGCCGTGCGCCCGATGGCGGGCGGATGTGCGGGTCCAACCATGGACAAGGCCATCCAGAAAATCAAATATGGCTTCGAGATGAGACCCTTTGTACCGCAGGGCGAAATAATGCGGGTCGCAACACACGAGGAAACAATGCAGTTCAAACACGTCACGCTGGATATCGACGGTCCGGTCGCCATTCTGAAGCTGGACCACCAGGAGGTGATGAATGCGGTGTCGATGGACATGCTGGGCGGCCTGGCCGAGGCGCTCGATGCCATTGAGGAAAACAAGGCCGAAATCCGCTGCGTGGTGCTGACCGGGGCCGGGCGCGCATTCTGCACCGGCGCCAATCTGCAGGGTCGCAACAACCAAAAGCCCGGCAAGAGCAACGCGGGCTCGTCGCTGGAAATCGGCTTCCATCCGTTCCTGCGCCGGATGCGCAACCTGCATTGCCCGATCGTGACCGCCGTCAACGGCCCGGCGGCCGGCGCCGGCATGAGCTTTGCGCTGATGGGCGACATGATCCTGTGCGCGCGCTCGTCGTATTTCCTGCAGGCATTCCGCCGCATCGGTCTGGTGCCGGATTGCGGATCGACCTGGCTGCTGCCGCGGATTATCGGCAAGGCGCGTTCGGTGGAGCTGTCGCTGATGGGCGAGCGGCTGCCGGCCGAAAAGGCGCTGGAATGGGGGCTGGTCAACCGGGTCCATGACGACGCCGTCCTGATGGAAGAGGCCATGAAACTCGCTCATGAACTCGCCAATGGCCCGACTATCGCTCTGTCGCTGATCCGCAAACTGTACTGGGACAGCCCCGACAATTCGTTCGAGGACCAGCTCAACCTCGAATTCGAATTCCAGAGGAAGGCCGGAGCCGCAGAAGACTTCAAGGAAGGCGTCACCGCGTTTCTGGAAAAACGTCCTGCCAAATTCAAGGGCAAATGATGCAGGAAGCGCTCGGGCGCTGCGTCGCGTCGTGGTGTCCCGGTGCCGCCGGCGTCACTAACGTGGCGCGACTGTCCGGCGGCGCCAGTCAGGAGACCTGGTCGTTCGATATCGGCCATCCCGATGGCGTCATCGGCGCGATCCTGCGCCGGGCGCCGCAGGGCCACGGCGCGTCGCCGCGCGCGGTCGGGCTGGATGTCGAATCGATCCTGATGCAGCGGGCCTTTGACGCCGGCGTGCCGTCGCCGCGCGTGCTCCATGTGCTGCGGCCGCAGGATGAACTCGGCACCGGCTTCATCATGGCGCGGGTCGAGGGCGAAACCATCCCGCGCAAGATTTTGCGCGATGCCGGGTTTGCGCAAGCCCGTCCAAGGCTGGCGCGACAGATCGGCGGGATCCTGGCCGCAATCCACGGCCTGGATCTCGCGCAGCTGCCCGGGCTGCGCCGCATGACGGCGGCGAAGGAAATCGACGAGATGGAGCGGGACTACCGGAGTTTCGAATGGCCGCGGCCGGTGTTCGCTTTGGCGCTGCGCTGGCTGCGCGAGCGCGACCCCGGTCCATCCCGGGAGGTGACGCTGGTGCATGGCGATTTCCGTCACGGCAATCTGATCATCGGCCCGGACGGCGTGCGGGCGGTGCTGGACTGGGAGCTCGCGCATGGCGGCGATCCCATGGAGGATCTCGGCTGGGTCTGCGTCAATTCCTGGCGATTCGGCGAGATCGACAAGCCGGTCGGCGGATTCGGCACGCGCGCGGAATTGTTTGCCGGCTATGAGGCGGCCGGCCGCCGCGTCGATCCCGATCGCGTCAAGTATTGGGAAGTGATGGGGACGCTGCGCTGGGGCATGATGTGCTGCGGCATGATGCAGCGCTTCCGCATCGGCCCCGAGCGATCGATCGAGCGCGCCATGATCGGGCGGCGCTCGTCGGAAACCGAGATCGATCTGCTGCGATTGCTGGCGCCGCGAGGGAAATAGAATGCAGGACGAACCTACACCGGAAGAACTGACCCGCGCGGTCGCGGATTTCCTGCGCAACGACATCGCGCCCGTGCTCAGCGGTCATAATGCGTTCAAGCTGCGGGTCGCCATCAACGCGCTCGATCTGGTGACGCGACAGCTGAAGCTGGAGGAGCGAAGCGATGCGGCCGAGCTCGTCCGGCTGTCGCAGTTGCTGGGCCAGCCGGGTTCGCTTGCGGAATTGAACCACGCGCTGGCCGATCGCATCGCCAGGGGCGAGGCGGATCTGCAGACGCCGGGACTGGCCGACCACCTGTGGCAGACCACCATGGACAAGCTCGCGGTCGATCAGCCGAATTACGCGTCGTACAAGCGGGAGCTGGGAACGAAATAGGCTGGCGGCGCCATTCCACGTCGTCATTCCGGGATGGTGCGCCAGCACCAGACCCGGAATCTCGAGGTTCCGGGTTCGATGCTTCGCATCGCCCCGGAATGACGGAATATTACTTCCCCAGCCATTTCGGCGGACGCTTTTCCGAGAATGCCTTCGGGCCTTCGATGTAGTCCTGCGACGCCGCCATCGCCTTGACGGCGGGATAGTCGCGCTGCTCGGAGATCGCCTGTTCGAGCGAGACCGCCAGTCCCTTCTGGATCGCCTGCTTGGAGGCGCGGATCGACATCGGCGAGTTCTTGCAGATGGTTTCAGCCCAGCGCTCGGCGGCCGCCAGCGCCTCGCCCGCCGGGACCACTTCGTTGACAAAACCGAGTTCCTTGCCCTCAGCCGCGGAAACGTGGCGTGCGGTCAGGATCATGCCCATCGCGCGCTTCAGTCCGATCTGGCGCGGCAGCCGGTGCACGCCGCCGGCCAGGGCCGCGAGGCCGACGCGCGGTTCCGGCAGCGCGAAGGTGGCATTTTCCGAGGCGATGATGAGGTCGCAGGCCAGCGCGATTTCAAAGCCGCCGCCCATGGCGACGCCATTGACCGCGGCGATAAGCGGCTTGTCGCAGTCGAAGCGCGAGGTGAGGCCGGCAAAGCCGCCGGTGTCCCAGCCGCGCTTGCCGCCCGCTGCTTGCCATTTCAGGTCGTTGCCGGCGCAGAACGCCTTGTCGCCGGCGCCGGTGACGATCGCCACCCATTGTTCCGGATCGGCGGCGAAATCGTCGAACACCCTGTTCAGTTCGAAATGCGCATCGGTATGCAGCGCGTTGTAAACTTCCGGCCGCGACAGCGTCACGATCGTGATCGGGCCCTTGCGCGTTACCTTGGAGAATTTCAGGTCCATGTCGGCTCCCATTTTGATTTTTTGCGGCGAGGAATATCGGCTGGATAGTAGCGCGCGTCCGCGGTCAGGTACCATCCCATTACGCAAGGCGCCCGCGCGTGCCAAGCGCTATCCGCTTGCTTGACTTGGACTGCATCTTCTCACCTTAATCGGCCCGGGCAGGGGGCGCGCAGCGCCTTAACGCAAAACGAAAAACAACGATAGTTCCGGGAGAGACCGCCGTGGATTTCAATCTGCCAGCAGATCTGGTCGCCTATCTCGACGAACTCGACCTGTTCATCGCGCGCGAGATCAAGCCGCTGGAAGCTGCGGACGACAACATCCGCTTCTTCGATCACCGCCGCGAATGGGCGCGCACCGATTTCGACAAGGGCGGCCTGCCGCGGCAAGAATGGGAAGTGTTGCTGCGCAAGGCCAAGAACCTCGCCGACGCCGCCGGGCATCTGCGTTTCGCGATTCCGAAGCAATATGGCGGTAAGGCCGGATCGAATCTCTGGATGGCGGTGATCCGCGAGCATTTCGCGGCCAAGGGACTTGGCCTGCATAACGACCTCCAGAACGAGCATTCGATCGTCGGCAATCTGCCGCTGGTCACCATGCTCGACCGTTACGGCCGCGATGACCAGAAGGCGATGATCGAGGGCTCGATCACGGGGAAATACCGCATCACCTTCGGTCTCACCGAACCCGAACACGGCTCCGACGCCACACACATGGAGACCCGGGCGGTCGAGGCTACCCGTGACGGCGTCAAGGGCTGGGTGATCAACGGCGAGAAGATGTGGACCACCGGCATGCACGTCGCGTCGCATTGCGCGCTGTTCGCCCGCACGAGCGGCAATGACGGCGATGCCCGCGGCATCACCTGTTTCCTGGTGCCGGCCGACGCCCAGGGCGTCAAGATCGAGGAATACATGTGGACCTTCAACATGCCGACCGATCACCCGCGCGTCAGCTTTACCGATGTGTTCGTGCCCGAGGATGCGCTGTTCGGCGAGGTCGGCCGCGGTCTGTCGCTGGCGCAGTGCTTTGTGCATGAAAACCGGATTCGTCAGGCCGCCAGCTCGCTCGGCGCTGCGGTCTACTGCATCAACGAGAGCGTCAAATACGCGCGCGAGCGAAAGCCGTTCGGCAAGGCGCTCGCCGAAAACCAGGCGATCCAGTGGCCGCTGGTCGAACTCGCGACCCAGGCCGAGATGCTGCGCCTGTTGATCCGCAAGACCGCCTGGGAGATGGACCAGCTGACCCAGGCGCAGGTCGAGCACACGCTGTCGGACCGGGTCTCGATGTGTAATTTCTGGGCCAACCGTCTCTGCTGCGAAGCCGCCGATCGCGCCATGCAGGTGCATGGCGGCATGGGCTATTCCCGCCACAAGCCGTTCGAACACATCTACCGCCACCACCGCCGCTACCGCATCACCGAGGGCAGCGAGGAAATCCAGAAGCGGAAGGTGGCGGGATTTCTGTTCGGCTATATGGGCGCGGGGAAGCATTAGGGGGCAGTGATGCGCGGCCCTCTCGTCCCTGCGCACGCACGCATGGGACTGACCGTCATTCCGGGGCGATGCGAAGCATCGAGCCCGGAATCTGGAGAATTTACGCTCGAGATTGCGGGTTCGCGCTGGCGCGCGCCCCGGAATGACGGCGTGCGCAATGCGTGCGCAGGACGCCTCAATTCACCTGTCTATCCTTCCCCGCCCAATAGGGATCGCGCAGGTGTCGGCGCAGGATCTTGCCCGAGGCGTTGCGCGGCAACGCCTCGATGAAATCGATCGTCTTCGGTGTCTTGAAGCCGGCAATGCGTTCGCGGGTGAAATTGATGAGGTCGGTTGAGGTTACCTTCCTGCCGGGCTTCATCACCACGATGGCCTTGACCGCTTCCCCCCATTTGTCGTCGGGCACGCCGACCACGGCGACTTCGGCGACATCGGGGTGGTCGCAGATCGCGCTTTCGACTTCGGCGGGGTAGATGTTCTCGCCGCCGGAGATGATCATGTCCTTGATGCGGTCGTGGATGTAGAGGTAGCCGTCGCTGTCCATGTAGCCGGCATCGCCGGTGCGCAGCCAACCTTCGCTGTCGAGGGTTCTGGCGGTGGCCTCCGGCAGATTCCAGTAGCCGACCATGTTGGAGCCGGAACGGGTGGCGATCTCGCCGACTTCGCCGGGCGGCAATCGCTTGCCGTCGGCGTCGAGGATCGCGAGTTCAATACCGGGCAGCGCCTTGCCGGCCGAGCGCATCCGCTCCAGCCCCTCGACATGGTCTTCCGGCGGCAGCGCCACGATGGTGCCGGTGGTCTCGGTCATGCCGTACATCTGCACAAAGCCGCACTTGAAGACTTCGATGCATTCCTTCAGCAGCGCGGCGGGGATCGGCGAGGCGCCGTAAAGCATGTATTTCAGCCTGGAGAAATCCACCTGCCGCGCGCGCGGCTGCCGCACCACGAACTGCATCGCGGCCGGCACCATGAACAGCTTGGTGATGCCGGACTGTTCGAAGAAATCCAGCACCTTGGTGGGATCGAACTCGCGGGCGATCACGCCCCTGGCGCCATGATAGAGGCCCATCACCCCCCAGCCGGAGCCGCCGATATGGAAAATCGGCATCGCCACCAGCGAGACGTCGTCGGTCGACCACTTGTTCCAGTCGGGCTTCTGGTCGCGGCCGGTCTCCACCAGGTTGAGAAAATTGCCATGCGACAGCATCGCGCCCTTCGGCTTGCCTGTCGTGCCCGAGGTATAGAGCTGGATCGCGATATCCTTGCGGTCGATCGGGACCTTGGGATCGTCGCCGCTTTGGGCGTCGCGCCATGCGGTAAAATCCTGCCATTCCGGCGCGCCGCCTTCGGTCGTGATGACGTGGCGGACGTTCGGCAACTGCGGCAGGATGTTGCGCACCTGGGTGACGAATTCCGGCCCGACGAACAGGGCCGGCGCCTTGCAGTCATCGACGATGAAAGCGACCTCCGGCCCGGCGAGCCGCCAGTTGACCGGCGCCATCACCACATTGGCCTTCATCGCGCCCATCAGCAGTTCGAAATAGATGTCGCTGTTCTTGCCGAGATAGGCGATCCGCTCGCCCGGCTTGAGGCCGAGCGCGATCAGGGCGTTGGCGACGCGGTTGGTCTTGATATCGAACCCGGCGAACGAGGTCTGGCGCCCCTCGAATTCATAGGCAATGGCATCGCCGCGGGCTTTGGCGCGTGCGCGCACCATGTCGGCCAGATTGGCCGGTTCAGGAGTATCGGACATGTCTCTCCCGTGGTCTCTTGTTTGTTAGTTGCGATAGTGGCGTCGTTGCGCGGCAAAGACAATAAGGGGAGCGTTGTTCCTCAATATCTCAACACGTCGTCCCTGCGAACGCAGGGACCCATACGCCGCGTCGTCTCGGTGCGACGCGGTGGCGGACATCTTCGCACAACAACGACGCCCGGGATTATGGGTCCCTGCGTTCGCAGGGACGACAAATTCACCCCCTTTGTGCGCGGTCCTTCTCGTTCTGCGCCTTGATCGAATCGCGGGCCCGGATCCAGTCGGCATCGGTCCAGTCGCGCATCTCGTAGAAATTGCCTCCGGTGGCCAGCGCCTGGGCGCCGTCCATGGCAATGGTCTCGCCGTTGATCCAGTCGCAGCCGCCGGAGATCAGGAATACCGCGAGGTTCTGCAGTTCTTCCATCTTGCCGACGCGGCCCATCGGATTCCGCTTGATGGTCCGCGCTCCCGGTTCGTCGCCGGGATTGAGACGCTTGCTCATGCCTTCGGTCGGGATTTCGCCGGGCGCGATGGTGTTGAGCCGGATGCCGTAGCGGCCCCATTCCATCGCCAGCGACATGGTCATGGCGTGGATCGCGGACTTGCTCATCGCCGACGGCACCACGAAGGGGCTGCCGTTGCGGACCCAGGTCACGGTGATCGACACCACATTGCCGGGCTGCTTGGCGGCGATCCAGCGCCGGCCCACCGCGTGGGTGACATAGAAGGTGCCGTGCATGACGATGTTGGCGATGGCGTCGAAGCCGCGCGGCGTCAGGTCCTGGGTGCGCGAGACGAAATTGCCGGCGGCATTGTTGATGAGGTCGGTGAGCGGTCCTTGCGAAAAGATGGTCTCGATCATCTCGTCGACCGCGAGCGGGTTGCGGATATCGACCCCGTGGCTGGTCACACGGCCGCCATGGAGGTCCATCAGCTCGGTCGCTGTTTCGTCGCAGACGCCCTTGCGGCGGCCGCAGATATGGATCTCGGCGCCGAGTTCGAGGAAGCGCGCGGCCATGGCTTTGCCGAGCCCGCTGCCGCCGCCAGTGACAAGGATGTTGCGTCCGGTAAGGAGTTTTTCAGTGAACATGGCTGATTCCACCCAAAGGGATTGCTGTTAATTGGTTGATTGACTAAATCCGCCCGACGCCTTTCTGTAAAGCGGCAACCACCAAGAACAAGTGCAAGGGAACAATCTGATGGAAAAGCGCGTCGAGGTCACGATGTCGGAGGGCGTCGCCGATGTCCGGCTGGTCCGGGCGGACAAGATGAACGCGCTCGATGCCGCCATGTTCGAGGCGCTGGTGGCGACTTCCGCCCGGCTCGCCGAGGAAAAGGGCCTTCGCGCGGTGGTATTGTCAGGCGAGGGCCGGGCGTTTTGCGCGGGTCTCGATATGGGACGATTTGCCGCCATGAAGGAAAAGGGCGGCAACGGGGTTGCGGGCGGCGAAAAGCGTGATCTTTCCGTGCGCACCCATGGCCTCGCCAATTTCCCGCAACAGGCGGTGTGGGGCTGGCGGCAGCTGCCGGTTCCGGTCATCGCCGCCATCCAGGGCGTGGCATTCGGCGGCGGCTTTCAGCTCGCGCTCGGCGCCGACATGCGGTTCCTCAGCCCCGATGCCCGGATGTCGATCATGGAGATCAAATGGGGGCTGGTGCCCGACATGGCGGGGACGCCGATCCTGGCCAGCCTGGTGCGCGACGATATCCTGCGCGAACTCACCTTCACGGGACGGATTTTCTCGGCGCAGGAGGCCCTGAGCTATGGCCTCGCCACGCGGATCTGCGACGACCCGCGCGCAAGCGCCTTCGAACTGGCGCGCGAGATAGCCGGCAAGAGCCCCGACGCCATCCGCGCCTGCAAGCGCATGCTCAACAACCTCACGGTCGACCCCGGCCCGGCGCTGCTGGCCGAGTCCGTCGAGCAGATGAAGCTGATGGGCAGCCCCAACCAGCTCGAAGCCGTCCGCGCCAACATCGACAAGCGCGCGCCGCGCTTCGCGGATGCGGGGTAGACGCTGTCGTCATTCCGGGATGGTCCGAAGGACCAGACCCGGAATCTCGAGATTCCGGGTTCGATGCTTCGCATCGCCCCGGAATGACCTGAATACTTCACAACCCGACCTCAGATCGGAAAGCGACAAATGATATCCACACTTTTCCTCGGCATCATCAGCGGCGACCGGCGCCGCGGCCATGCCGATGTCGCCGATCGTGCCGACCGCATCGCCGGCGGATTGCGCAGGCTCGGCGTGGCGCAGGGCGACAGCGTCTGCATCCTGATGCGCAACGACATCGCCTTCATCGAGGCGGCCTATGCGGCGATGCGGCTCGGCGCCTACGCCGTGCCGGTGAACTGGCATTTCAAGCCGGAGGAAATCAACTACATCCTGAAGGATTCCGGAACGCCCGTTTTGATCGGCCATGCCGACATGCTGCATCAGTTGCGCGATGCCATTCCGGCCGGTGTCACCGCGCTCAGCGTACCGACGCCGCCGGAAATCCTGGCCAATTACAAGATCGATCCGGCGCATCTCGCCACGCCCGATTTCGCCACCGATTTCGAATCCTGGCTGCAGGCGCAGGCGCCCTATGACGGCCCGGCAATGCCGCAGCCGCAGAACATGATCTACACCTCGGGCACCACGGGACACCCGAAGGGGGTGCGGCGCAACGCCCCGACGCCGGCGCAGAGCGCCAATGCGGAAGCCATGCGGGCGCTGATCTATGGCCTGAAGCCGGGCGCGCGGGCGCTGCTGCCCGGCCCGCTGTACCATTCCGCGCCGAACTCGTTCGGCCTGCGCGCCGGTCGTCTCGGCGGCGCGCTGGTGCTGATGCCGCGGTTCGATCCCGAGGAATTCCTGCGGCTGGTCCAGGACGAGAAGATCGACACCATCTTCATGGTGCCGACCATGTTCATCCGGCTGATGAAGCTGCCGGAAGCCGTGCGCAACAAGTATGATATGTCTTCGCTGCGCCACATCATCCATGCCGCAGCTCCCTGTCCGGCCGACGTCAAGCGCGCGATGATCGAATGGTGGGGACCGGTGATCTACGAATTCTACGGCTCCACCGAGTCCGGCGCGGTCACCTTCGCCAATTCCGAGGACGCGCTGAACAAGCCCGGCACGGTCGGCAGGATCGCGCCCGGCGCGGAGGTTCGCTTCGTCGGCGACGACGGCAAGGTGCTGCCGCAAGGCGAGATCGGCGAGATCTATTCGCGGATCGCGGGCAATCCCGATTTCACCTATCACAACAAGCCGGAAAAGCGCGCCGAGATCGACCTCGACGGTTTCATCACCTCGGGCGATGTCGGTTACATCGACCAGGACGGCTACGTCTTCATCTGCGACCGCAAGCGCGACATGGTGATCTCGGGCGGGGTCAACATCTATCCCGCCGAGATCGAGGCGGCGCTGCATGCGCTGCCGGGGGTGCACGATTGCGCGGTGTTCGGCATTCCCGATGCGGAATTCGGCGAGGCCCTGATGGCGGTGGTGGAACCTCAGCCGGGGGTCACGCTGGATGGCGCCGACATTCGCGCGCAGCTCAAGGCCTCGCTGGCGGATTACAAGGTCCCGAAACACGTCGAAATCCAGCAAAACCTGCCGCGCGAGGATTCCGGCAAGATCTTCAAGCGCCGCCTGCGCGATCCCTATTGGGAGCGGGCGGGAAGGAAGATCTAGGCGCCCGTGTCCCAGCGTCTC
>NZ_JAUYQU010000065.1 GCF_030697065.1 Bradyrhizobium sp. | reverse complement strand
GGCGCCTTGATATTGGTTGACGGTGACCGTTGCATTTACACCGGCCCTCGCGTCGATGCGAAGACCGGCAGCAGTCTGATCCGTATTGGAGACCGGCGCGCTGTTCGGACCGACGAGCGCGCCGGCTATTTTCCCGGATCTCTTCCGGTGTCCAGATGCAGGCCTTCGATGGTGACGTCTTGGCCAGCCTTGACCTTCGCCACGACCTCGCGGGCGCCCCGGATATCGCTAATGAAAGCATTGCCGCCGGCTTCGATGTCCAAGCCGACTCGGGAGTGCACGGCGGTTTTGGCGGCGTCGTCGGCCTGCATCGCTCGGACGAGTGCCTCGACAAACGGAGCGAGCTCGGTCGCCTCGTCGGGCCGCAGGTCGTCGTCGACGCAACGCGCAAGTTCCTTCCGGCCTTCCTCATGGGTGGCGGGGCTCTCGAGTTTTGCCACTGCGGTCGAGGCCCGTGATCCGAACACCTGGCCGACCTTGTCCTTTAGCTTGCGGTAGGCGTCCTTGGTGACTTCTTTGACGATCTCGGTACCGACCAGGTTCGCGCCGGCGATGAGCAGGGTGGTGAGCGTAAGCGGTTCGGGCATAGAGCTATCGATTCATGTTTCGTTCGGTTGGCGATTTCGCGGCGAAGCCGATGGCTCGCCGCGATCCTTTGTTGTCACTGCCGGCGCTTAGAAGGCCGGGAAAAGGCACCCAATCAGGGTAGGGGGCCTTTTATTAGGGGGCGCGTTATGGTCGTCGCCGCACCGGGTCAAGCCCGGCCATGACGGTCCGATATCACGAACACCCCGTCGTGCTCCCACACGTATCGCACTTCATGCACGTGCCATTCCGCACCAGCGTGAAATTCCCGCATTCGCCGCACATCTCGCCTTCGTAGCCTTTTGCCTTCGCTTCCATGCGGCGTTCGGCTTTCGACGGGGCGGCCTGGGCGGCGGCGCCGGCCTTGCTCCATTGCAGGGCTTCCAGCTTTTCCGTCGGCGACAGATCGTGCTGGACTTCCTGCTTCAGGGCGACGGCGCCTTCGAGCGCGTCGGTGACGCGGGCGGTGGGGCCGTGGCCGGAGAGCGAGGTGACGTTGGGCGTCCCACCCGGCGCACTGCGTGCGCCACCCTCCCCAGCGAGGGGGGAGGGTGTAGAGCCGCGCATGACGACGAGGTTGTCGGTGCGCGAGCGGGTCAGGCCCTTCGACAGGTACTTGTTGCTGGGCTGCTCCGGCGCCTTGCCTTCGTCGACGCCGCGGCCCATGGCGTCGAAATTGGTCTCGGAGGGGTCGACATGGGCGAGGTCGAAGCGGCCCATGTAGCTGACGGCGAGTTCGCGAAACACGTAGTCGAGGATCGAGGTCGCGAACTTGATGCTGTCGTTGCCCTGCACCGGGCCGTTCGGCTCGAACCGGGTGAAGGTGAAGGCATCGACATATTCCTCCAGCGGCACGCCGTATTGCAGGCCGAGCGAGATCGCGATGGCGAAGTTGTTGATGATGGAGCGGAGCGCCGCGCCTTCCTTGTGCATGTCGATGAAGATCTCGCCGATCCGGCCGTCGTCATATTCGCCGGTGCGGAGATAGACTTTATGCCCGCCGACCACGGCCTTCTGGGTATAGCCCTTGCGGCGGTCCGGCATCTTCTCGCGTTCGCGCATCACCACGATGCGCTCGACCAGCCGCTCCACGACCTTTTCCGAGAGCTGCGCGGTGCGCGCGGCCATCGGCTTGTCGTAGAACGCCTCGACCGCATCCTCTTCCTCGTCGTCGTCGCTGATCAGCTGCGAGTTCAGCGGCTGCGACAGCTTCGAGCCGTCGCGGTAGAGCGCGTTGGCCTTGAGCGCCAGCTTCCAGGAGAGGAGATAGGCGGACTTGCAATCCTCCACGGTGGCGTCGTTCGGCATGTTGATGGTCTTGCTGATCGCGCCCGAGATGAACGGCTGCGACGCCGCCATCATGCGGATGTGGCTTTCCACCGAGAGATAGCGCTTGCCGATCTTGCCGCAGGGGTTGGCGCAGTCGAACACGCTGTAGTGCTCGGCCTTCAGATGCGGGGCGCCTTCCACCGTCATGGCGCCGCAGATGTGGACGTTGGCGGCCTCGATCTCGCGCTTGGAGAAGCCGACGGCGGCGAGCAGGTCAAAGCCAGGCGCGGCAATGGCTTCCGGCGCAATCTTCAAGGTGTCCCGCAAAAAGTCCTCACCGAAGGTCCACTTGTTGAAGGCGAACTTGATGTCGAAGGCGGTGGGGAGGGCGGCTTCCACCTTCGCCAGAGCTTCGTCGGTGAAGCCTTTGGCCTTCAAGGTGGAAACGTTGATGGCGGGGGCGTTGGAGAGCGAGCCGTGGCCGACCGCATAGGCCTCGATCTCGGCGATGTCAGATTCGCGGTAGCCGAGCGCGCGCAGCGCCTCGGGCACGGCGCGGTTGATGATCTTCCAGTAGCCGCCGCCGGCGAGCTTCTTGAATTTCACCAGCGCGAAATCGGGCTCGATGCCGGTGGTGTCGCAATCCATCACGAGGCCGATGGTGCCGGTCGGCGCCACCACGGTGGTCTGCGCGTTGCGGTAGCCGTGGAGTTCGCCGAGTTCGAGCGCCTGGTCCCAGGCGAGCTTGGCGCGCTCGATGATTTCGGTCTGCGGCACGCTGGCGTAATCCAGCGGCACCGGCGACACCGCGAGGCCTTCATAGCCGCGCGATTCGCCATGGGCGGCGCGGCGGTGGTTGCGGATCACCCGCAGCATGTGCGCGGCGTTCTTCTTGTAGCCGGGGAACGGGCCGAGCTCTTTCGCCATTTCGGCCGACGTCGCATAGCTGGTGCCGGTCATGATGGCGGTGAGGGCGCCGCACAGCGCGCGGCCTTCCTTGGAGTCGTAGGACAGACCCATGGTCATCAAGAGGCCGCCGATATTGGCAAAGCCGAGGCCGAGGGTGCGGAATTCGTAGGACAGTTCCGCGATCGCCTTGGACGGAAACTGGGCCATCATCACCGAGATTTCGAGCACCACGGTCCAGAGCCGGCAGAGGTGCTCATAGGAGTCGACGTCGAACTGCTTCGTCGTGGTGTTGTAGAAGGTGATGAGGTTGGCCGACGCCAGGTTGCAGGCGGTGTCGTCCAGGAACATGTATTCCGAGCACGGATTGGAGGCGCGGATGTCGCCCGAGGCCTTGCAGGTGTGCCAGTCGTTCATGGTGGTGTTGAAGTGCAGGCCGGGATCGGCCGATGCCCAGGCGGCGTGGCCGATCTTTTCCCAGAGGTCGCGCGCCTTCAGCGTCTTGGTGATCTTCTTGTTGGTGCGGCCGATCAGGTTCCAGTCGCCGTCGGTTTCCACCGCGCGCAGGAAATCGTCCTTGAGCGAGACCGAGTTGTTGGAGTTCTGGCCGGAGACGGTGAGATAGGCCTCGGAATCCCAGTCGGTGTCGTAGATCGGAAAGTCGATCTCCTTGTAGCCCTGCCGGGCGAACTGGATGACGCGCTTGATCATGGCGTCGGCGACCATGGCGCGGCGCGCCAGCTTGATTTCGCGGCGCAGCGCCGGGTTTTTCTCGGGATCGAAGCAATCGTCGCCGGAGCCTTCGCAATTGACGCAGGCCTTCAGCACGGCCTTCAGATGCCGCTGGTTCAGTTTCGAGCCGGTGACGAGGGCGGCGACCTTCTGCTCCTCCTTCACCTTCCAGTCGATATAGGTCTCGATATCGGGATGATCGGCGTCGACCACCACCATCTTGGCGGCGCGCCGCGTGGTGCCGCCGGACTTGATGGCGCCGGCGGCGCGGTCGCCGATCTTGAGGAAGCTCATCAGGCCGCTCGAGCGGCCGCCGCCGGACAGGCGCTCGCCTTCGCCCCGCAGCCGGGAGAAGTTGGAGCCGGTGCCGGAGCCGTATTTGAACAGGCGCGCCTCGCGCACCCACAGGTCCATGATGCCGCCCTCGTTGACGAGGTCGTCATTTACGCCCTGGATGAAGCAGGCATGCGGCTGCGGATGCTCGTAGGACGATTTCGATTTGGTCAGCTTGCCGGTGAAGGGATCGACGTAATAATGGCCCTGGCCGGGGCCGTCGACGCCATAGGCCCAGTGCAGGCCGGTGTTGAACCACTGCGGCGAGTTCGGCGCGACCATCTGCTTGGCCAGCATGTAGCGCAGCTCGTCGTTGAAGGTGCGGGCGTCTTCCTCCGAGGTGAAGTAGCCGCCCTTCCAGCCCCAATAGGTCCAGCAGCCGGACAGCCGGTCGAACACCTGCTTGGCGGAGAGTTCGCTGACATAGCGCTCGGCTTCGGGGAGGGTGGCCAGCGCCTCGGTGTCGGGCACCGAGCGCCACAGCCAGGACGGCACGGTCTCTTCCTCGACCTTCTTCAGCCGGGCGGCGACGCCGGCCTTGCGGAAATATTTCTGCGCCAGCACGTCGGAGGCGACCTGCGACCAGAACTCCGGCACCTCGACGTTTTCGAGGCGGAACACCACCGAGCCGTCGGGATTGCGGATCTCGGATGTCGTCAATCTGAAATCGATGCCGGTGTAGGGTGATTGGCCCTGGGTGGTGTTGCGTCGTTCGATTCGCATGGTCGTGCCCCGTCTTCTTGTCTGTGTCCGGTTCGCGTTGCACCGCGGCCGGGTGTTGTTTCGAGCGAACCCCTGGGCCCACGGGATGTCCCGTGTCCAAACGTCCGCAGCTCAGCCGGTGGATCCGGCCCTGTTCTCTTTGACGCGAGCCCGATGCGCACATCGAACTCCACGTTTCAACGCCCCAACACTCGAACCGGGGCCATTGTTGGCCCGTTTTTGTCGTTCCGAAAGCCCCGGAATTCAGGGCACGAAAGCCCGTCACCCGTGCCTCAACCGGCCATCGGAATGTCGATCTGGAACCCTGTCAGGATTGTCCGGCGGGACCAAAAACCACCCGGCACCGAACGATCCAAAACTAGGCCGACTCCGCTCTGCCCGTCAAGGATTAGTACGAGTTCCTGAATCAAACACTAAATATGGTGGAAAAGGGAGAAGAACAGGGGCCGCCGGGCCGCGCTGATGGAGCCAAGTATCAGTGAGTCCTCAGAGATTCCCAAGCGAAAATATTTGTTCCGGAGCAGCGGATCGGGAGTTCGTCCCGCTGTTCACAGGGCAACTATATTTTGCGCCTTCCGGGGCGGTTGGGGGTTGCTCCGCCGAGACTCACGTACGGCTACGGAAGTTGGGGCAGGCATGCCCGGCGGCGCATGGCGCCGTGCCGGGATAAGCGGCAAGGTGCCGCCGAATCGACCGGTTGTTTTTCCCCCAGTAGTCCCTCCATGACCAAATCCCACCCGACGCCCGCGCGTGCGGCGATCACGCCGGCCGGCCTGATGTTCCTCGCCATCACCTCGGTGGGCTGGGGCTTCAACTGGCCCGTGACGAAGTACCTGCTGAACGAGCTGCCGCCGCTGACCATGCGCGGCACCACCGGCGTGATCGGGGCGGGGCTGCTGGCGGCGCTGGCGCTGTTCTCGGGCCAGAGCCTGCATGTGCCGCGTCCGCTGTGGCCGCGGCTGGTGCTGGCGGCGATGCTCAATGTCGCGATGTGGATGGCGCTGATGGGGCTGGCACTGCTGTGGCTGCCGGCCAGCGAGGCCGCGCTGATCGCCTACACCATGCCGATTTGGGCCTCGATGCTGGCCTGGCCGGTGCTCGGCGAGCGGCCCAACCTGTTACGGGTGATCTCGCTGGTGATGGCGTTTGCGGGCCTGGCCTCCATCATGGGCGGCAACGGGCTTGCGGCCAGCATGGAAAAGCTGCCGGGAATCATCATGGCGCTCGGCGGCGCGCTCGGCTTTGCGGTCGGCACCGTGATGTCGAAGCGGCTGCCGCTCAACCTGCCGCCGCTGTCGGCGGCCGCCTGGCAGATCGGGATCGGCTGTCTGCCCGTCGCCATCATCGGCCTCGCGGTCGAGAGCACCGACATCGCGGCGCTGTCGAATCTCGGCTGGATCCTGCTGTTCTATTCGACCGTGATCCAGTTCTGCGTGGCCTATGTGGCCTGGTTCGCCGCGCTGGCGCGGCTGCCGGCCTCGGTGGCGGCGATCGGCACCATGGCGGTGCCGGTGATCGGGGTCGCGGCGTCGGCGGTGGCGCTGGGCGAGCCGCTCGGCCTCGGCCAGATCGCCGCGCTGGTGTTCACGCTGGCCGGCGTCGTGCTGGCGACGCGCTCATGAGCGGTCTGGCCGACAAACGCGCGGCGAAAGCCATATCGCCGCTCGGCCTGACGTTCCTCGCCGTCACCTCGGTTGGCTGGGGGCTCAACTTTCCGATCATGAAGAACCTCCTGAGCGAGTGGCCGCCGCTGTCGTCGCGCGGACTGTGCGGCCTGGTCGGCGCCGCGGCGCTGGCGCTGTTTGCGGTGGCGCGGCGGCAGAGTCTCGCGGTGCCGCGGCCGATGTGGTCGCGGCTCTTGCTGGTGTCGCTGCTGACGATCGGCGGCTGGATCGCCTTCATGGGGCTGGCGCTGCTCTGGCTCAATGCCAGCGAGGCCGCGGTGCTCGGGATTTCGATTCCGGTCTGGGTGGCGCTGCTGGCCTGGCCGATTTTGGGCGAGCGGCTGTCGCCGCTGCGCGCGATCTCGCTGGCGGTGGCGCTGGCCGGCATCGCGGTGTTGATCGGCGGCCACGGCCTCGAGGCCAGCCTGGAAAAGCTGCCGGGCTTCCTGTGCGTGCTGGCGGGCGCGATCTGCGTGGCGCTCGGCACCGTGCTGACCAAGCATTTTCCGCTGGCGATGCCGCCGCTGTCGCTGGCGGCCTGGCAGATCGGGCTCGGCTGCCTGCCGATCGCGATCATCGGCCTCGCGGTCGAACAGCCGCAGCTTTCGGCGCTGTCATGGATCGGCTGGGCGTCGATGGCCTACATGACGCTGATCCAGTTTTGTCTGTGTTACGTCTGCTGGTTCGCCGCGCTGGAGCGATTGCCGGCGGCCACCGCCTCGATCGGCACGCTGCTGGTGCCCGTGATCGGCGTGCTGTCGGCCGGCGCGATGCTGCACGAGCCGCTCGGCTGGCGCGAAATCACCGCCCTGGTGGTGACGCTCGGCGGCGTTACCATGGCGCTGCGCTCCTGAACGAAAAAGGACGGCGCACCGCAGTGCGCCGTCCTCGATGTCATTCGGTTTCAGACGTCTTTACGGGCAGGCGTGGCGCAAGCCGTCATAGCCGAGATAGGTGCCGCTTCGCACGTCATAGGATTTGAAGCGCCGCTTGCAGTACTCGACGGCGTCGCCGCCGGGGGCAACCGCGACGACGGGCTCTTCGTCGTAATAATAGCCGTCATCGTAATAGCCGTAGCCATAGGGGTTGCCGTAGTAGCCGTAGCTCGAGCCCAGCGCGCCGCCGATCACGAGGCCGGTGCCGAATCCGCCATAGCCGTAGCCGCGGCGCGGGTAATGGCGAGGACCATGAAAGCCGGGCCGGGGTCCACCGCCACTGAAACGCGGACCGCTGCCGAATTTCGTGCCGACGCCCGGGCTGCCGGCAAAACCGCGGCCGCCGCCACCGATGGCAGCCCCGCCGCTTCGGAAACCGCCGCCGCCCATGGCCGCACCGCCGCCGCCACCGCCACCGCGGAAACCACCGCCTCCGCCGCCACCACCGCCAACGGCAGCGGCACCACCGGCCTTACTGCCCAGCTGGGCGTAGCTCGCGGTGGGGGTTGCGAGGGGCAACAGCAGCGCGATCGCAGCAGCTGCACTCAAAACTTTCAGGCTCTTCATTATCGACTCCATATACGGGACTGCGGCTAGAACCCTCTGACAGAGCGGACGTTCCCAAGTCCCGCACCAATTGTGCGTGACCCAAGACTGTCGCAGCGGAACTGTACATGGAATGAACAAATTGCAGCGATTCCGCGACCTTGCGTCACCAAAAGGTGTAAGGCGCGCGATCCCTGTCGCCACCCCTGGCGCGCGCGACTTGAACTGGACAATCCGGCCCGCCGATGGCATCAGAGCCGGCAGTGTTCTCGAACCGGCCCCGCCCATGAAACTGTTTTTTCTGAAGCTGTTCACCTGGTGGAACGGCCAGACCTTCGGCACGCAATTGTGGACCTGGCGATTCGGCGAACTGGTCGGCAAGGACGAGCAGGGCAACCTGTATTACCGTACCAAAGGCGGCACGATCGATCCCACACTCGGCTTCCAGCGGCGCTGGGTGGTCTACAACGGCTACGCCGAGGCCACCCGGGTGCCGCCGTCCTGGCACGGCTGGCTGCATCACACCGTCGACGTCGCGCCGAGCGAAGAGAGCTACACCCCCCGCGAATGGGAGAAGCCGCATGTTCCCAACATGACGGGAACGCCCGCGGCCTACCGGCCCTCGGGCTCGACGCTGGCCAGCGGGCGCCGCCCCAAGGCGACCGGCGATTACCAGCCCTGGACGCCGGGGAACTGATTTAACGCCGTCATTGCGCGGTGCCGGCAAGACCAACACGCATTCTCTGCTTCCTGCCGGCAATCACCGGTTCGTCGCCAGTCCGCACCATGACGGCTGAATTAAACCCGTTCAATCTTCCCACTAAACAACGGTAGCGGAACGATTTTTGCGCGGGCTGCCTTAGCCAGCATCTTGCAAACGCACATCGGCTCGCCCTTTATTCTTGTGCACTTGCAAGGGTAGCCATAAGTGAACTTGACCAGCGCCTCAATATCGTGGGCTGCGATTGCCTGTTCCACTCTTTCTTCGTAAGTCATTCGCGAACATTCACCTTTTGGTCGGTTGATCCGGCACCGATTATTTCACTTAGCATATCTCAAGTCCCGAAGGATAAAACCGGCAGACCGTCCGCCTTCCATTCATCGGTTCCGTGCTGGCGCGAACCTGGTATGCGTCCGTCACCATCGATCAGACCGCGTGAGCGCAATTTCCTCATTGGTCTGTGAGGGAGGTCGATGTTAGCCGGCCGTTGCGTCAGCGCCGCCTTCTCCGGTGTTGCCAGGCGTGCAAACGCCCGAAAAACTTTGACACGGTCGGTCGCACCGGCAGGAACATTCGGTATCCGACTTCGAGAATCGGGAGCATCCCGGGCAGGGCCGCAAGATGTGCAGCCCGTCGCCAACGCGGCAAAGTACCCCAGAGCGCAACGAATGCCGCCGCACCAGACAACAATGATCCGTCATCGCCGCGAACGTGAAACCGCTTCAAAGCCTGCTGCCGGGTCAGATCCGCTGTAAGCGCTTCGCCGGACCGGGACACATCGAGGAAGCGGATGGCGTCGGCACCTTCCTGCCTGCGATAGTGATTGATCTCAGCCTGGCAAAGCGGGCAGGCTCCGTCAAAGTAAACCGTCAATAATGGTCTGTTGGACTGCACCTACCGACTCCATTCAGCCAGGCAGAACGATTTGCCAGACCCGCCTCCTGCGCGCCAAATCCTGCGGCATAGATCTCAATGATCAATACGGAATCCGCATAACAGCTTGCCATGTCAATTGTAACGACCCAAACGCCGGTTTGGATCAGTCGCGGCCTTATGGATCACCGCGGAAAGCGCGTTGCATGGTGACTGCACGGGCGGCAAGCCATCGGCGTGCAAAATCTGCGCTCGCGAAAGATCCAACCTCGATCCTGATGCGTATCAACGCGCGCGGCGCAGTCGCCGGTTTGCTTCCGGGAACTTTTTCGTGATCGGCCGGTCGCAACGGCCCGCCAAGTGATCCGGCGCCGGCTCGAATTCGTAGAAACAATTCAGGATACGATGAGAGCAAACATGAGAACCCGTACACGAGACTTCCCGGGCGCCGATCGCCCGACCAACGAACGACTTACGCTGGACGTTGCCAACGATGAGGAAGCCATCATCAACGAGATACTGAAAATTCGTCGAACCAATCCGATTAGCCTGGAAGCGATTGGCTTTCTGCTTGGGGCGGACCCGAGTCAGGTTTCTCGTTACTTGAACGGTACTTCGAGCGTCACTCTCACCAACTATCTCCGCATCGCGCGAGCACTCGGTTATCGCTGCCGAATTGTGCTCGAACTGGCTGATATTGGCCCGCGCAACACTCCACCGTTAGATCTGAGAATCGCTTCCCACAAGGTCATTAACGCCCGTCGCTCCCCGATACCGTGAACGGTGATTGGGAAGAGGTCGGCGGCCGGACCGGGCGGGGGTTCCGCGGCCGGGAATTTGTTCAGATCTCCGTGATCCGGTTTTCGCGCGGGTTCGTATCGGTTGTTGCCGGGATTGCAGCGTCGCCGCGCGCCGCCACCCCGGTGACAAGGCCCCGGTCGATAAGCCCCCTCGACCGGGGTCCTTTTCTGAAACGGGTAGCATTTCTATCTTTGCCATCGATCGGATGCTCGCCCAGAATGCTTGAGGAACGTGAGTATGAACATCCAGATCAATGACTTTTCGGAGCAGTCCAATGGCATGCCCTCCCGCGAGGAAGCCGAGGCCGCATTCCGCACCATTATTCGCTGGGCCGGAGAAAACCCCGATCGGCCGGGCTTGATCGAAACACCGTCCAGGGCCGCCCGGGCTTTCCGGGAGTATTTTGCCGGTTATGAACAGGACCCGCTGGCGATCCTGGACAAGACCTTTGGCGAAACCGGCGGCTACGAGGAAATGGTCATCCTTCGTGGGATTTCCTTTGAAAGCCATTGCGAGCACCATCTCGCCCCTATCGTCGGTCAGGCGTGGGTCGCTTACGTTCCCGATGGCCGGGTCGTCGGACTATCCAAGCTGGCTCGCGTCGTCGACGCCTATGCCAGGCGGCTACAGATCCAGGAGCGGATGACTTCGCAGATAGCTTCTGCAATTCAGGATGTCCTGCAGCCACAGGGCGTTGGCGTGGTGATCAAGGCTGTTCATCACTGTATGTCGAGCCGCGGGGTTCACAAGGTCGGAGCGGAAATGGTGACAAGCTGCATGCTCGGCTGCTTTCGGGACAATGCCGCAACTCGCCAAGAATTCCTGGCCATGACCAAGCAATGACAACTAATGACGCAAGCTTGGTTGTAGGGGGCTCGCAAAGGCGTGCAAACTGGGCCAACAGCCTCGCAAAGTTCGGTGAAGACCTGGCCGCGAGACTGATATTCGATATTGCATTCGCCGTCCGGTTCGCTGAACTGCCAAACGGAGCCACGCTGGCGCGGAGCAGGCCTGAGGGCATTATGGTCGCCAAGGAAATTCTGCAGGGTGACCCGCGCAAAAATGCATCGGAATTCGTCGAATCGATTGCAAAGATTGCAAATGACCGGGACGAGGCCGCGTTCGAAGTGCTGTTCCGATATTTTGCGCCTCGAATTAAATCGTATTGTCTGAGGTTGGGCGCCGACCCATCCGGCGCAGAGGAAATAACGCAAGAGGCGATGGTTTCGATCTGGCGCAACGCGGCACAGTTTGATCCATCGAAGGCGTCGCCATCCACCTGGATTTTCACGATCGCGAGAAATCTGACAATCGATCGATTTCGCAAGACGCGTCGTCCTCAATTCGATCCAACTGACCCGGCCCTGGTGCCTGACGACCAACCGTCACCGGATAGGTTGGTCGAACAAACCGAGAGGCAAGAGAACGTTCGGAAGATAATGGATGCGCTTTCTTCGAACGAAAGGAGCGTCCTGGTGCTTTCCTTTTATGAAGACCTTTCGCACTTCGAAATTTCCCGGCGGCTCAGCATTCCCGTAGGGACCGTGAAATCCCGGATACGATTGGCGTTCGCCAAAATACGCCACAGCCTGGATGCGCAAGATGGAGCAAACAGGTGACGATAAAATTTCATGTCGGCAATGACGTCCTGTTGAGCTACTCGGCGGGAACCCTGGATGAAGCGTCAAGCCTGCTTGTCGCCACGCACCTTGCCCTGTGTCCGCATTGTCGTGCACGCAACAGCTCGGCCGACGCTCTTGGCGGCCATTTGCTCGATTCTCTCGAAGCAACGCCGGTATCGCCCACGATGCTGGCGGCCGTATTGGCGCAAGTCAGAAGCGATGCATCGTCTCTCGGGCCAAAGGAGCCGTCTGGTGCATTATCGAAAGCCATCATTCCAGATCCGCTTAGAAGCTACCTCGGAGGGGATCTGACCGATTTGCACTGGAAAAGGCTGGCACCCCGCGTCCAGCAAATTTCGATCGCCACGCTCGACAAGCGTTCTCAAGCGCGGCTGTTGCGTTTCCAAAGCGGCGCGAAGGTCCCGTCTCACGGTCACAATGGGCGCGAACTCACCCTTATCCTGACGGGAACTCTTTGCGATCGCAATACCGTTCTGCATCGCGGCGACATCGCGGAAACCGACGAAAGTACCGAGCATCAGCCCTTTGCCGGTGCTGGGGAAGATTGTATCTGCCTTGCAGTAACCGATGCTCCGCTGCGCTTCAAGAGCATGTTTGCACGTTTGTTGCAGCCGCTCTTCGGAATTTAGATTGGCTCGGGAACAGAAAGCACAAATTCGAACTGTCACGCGATTGCCTGCTTCGTGCAGGCGTTCGCCGTCGAGCGAGGATGTTCGGTATCTGAAACCGGCGACCACTCAGACCAGGTCAAATGCGGATCGGTATCCTCAGGCTACTGCTGTGATGTTACCAAACAAGATGCGGCTGGAAGACTCCCGACGCCGGGATACCGAATCGCCCCTCAACGTGGAACTGGTTTGGGAACAATCTGTCCGGGCAGCCGGGCGACCTTGTCCAAGGGCGAGCTGCCCCAAGACCGGAACATAGTGCGTAGGGTGCGCATTGTCTTCCTGACGGTCCAATAACCCAAAGGCAAGCACCCATGACACACAATACACTTGCGCGCTTCCAAGTCGCTGCGCTGGTTTTTTCGATGATCAGTGCGGTGGTGTTTGGCGCCGGCATCGTCACGGTGCTGAGCATTCCGGCGCTGGCGGCGCAGGCCTCCTTCTGGATTCCCGCCGTGGTGCTCGCCAGCTTTCTGCTGTCAGCCCCATTGGCCTGGTTCGTCGCGCCGAGGATGATGATGCGCTTCAAGCGCGCCCGTCAGTTCGTTCACGCCCGGCCGCAGAGCTAGTCTAGGGCGCGGTCAGGCCGCTTGACTGCAAGCGCGCGCCGGCCTTGGCTATCATTTCCGCGCGGCGGAGCTGCGAGGCCGCGATCTTGTCTTGCATGAAGGCGAGGACTTCGGGCGGCGCGGTGTCGGGCGAGCCGGAGTTGAACGGCGGTGCCGGATTGTATTCGAGCCGCAGCTGGATCGCCTCCGCGGTGCGCCGGTCGACCAGCAGCGACACCAGCGTCAGTGCGAAGTCGATCCCCGCGGTGACGCCGCCGCCGGTGACGCGGTTGCGGTCGACACAGACGCGCGTTTTGGTCGGCGTCGCGCCGAACGCGGCGAGGAAGTCCATCGCAGTCCAGTGAGTCGCCGCGCGATAACCCTGCAGCAGTCCGGCTGCGCCCAGCACCAGCGAGCCCGTGCATACCGAGGTGATGTATTTTGCGGCCCTGGCCTGCCGGCGCAGGAAGGCCAGCATCTCCTCGTCATTGATCATATCGTCGGTGCCGAGCCCGCCAGGCACACAGATCACGTCGAGCTGCGGGCAATCCGCGAAGCTGACGGTCGGCGTGATCGTCAGAACGGAGTCGCTGGCGACCGGCTCGATCCGTTTCCAGATCAGATGCACGTTGGCGCCGGGCACGCTGGAGAACACCTGCAGCGGTCCGGTGAAATCGAGCTGGGTCACGCGTGGAAACAGCACGATCCCGATCTGAAGCGGCGCGGACATGACAATTCTCCGGGGTGGTTTGAATCACCCGAGAATGCCAGCCGTACCGTTCGTCCGAAATGGCATTTTTCCCTCGTTTACTGCCATTGCCGCGCGCTCAGTACTTCGCCGTTACAGGCGCGTTGAAGCTGTAATTCAGCCCGGCTCGGACGACATGGAATCGATTGGAGATGTTGGCGTCGAAGGGCGCCGTGACGATCGCGGGAATGGTGACCACGGCCGTCCGCTTGCTCTTGCCAGCGTCGATGTAGAGATATTCGAGCCGCGCCGACCAACGGGAGTCGAGCGCGACTTCGGTGCCTCCGCCGATGGTCCAGCCAGTCAGGGTCTCGCTGCGGATGTCGCTCGAGATCGTCGCGCCGGGTTGGATCGCCTGGATTTCGGCCGGCGTCAGCCGGGTTGCGATCCCGTTCTCGACGCGTACGACCGCCGCGCCGCCCGTGATGTAGAGCAAGGCAGGTCCGGTGGTGGCGCCGAACCGGGCCCGCGCGGTGCCGTACCAGGCAGTCTTCTGGCTCACGCGAAAGATGTCGTTCCAGTCCACATGCGACGCCTTGATGCCGAGATATCCGAAATCGCCTTCGATGCCGGCAAACCAGTTCGGCCGTCCAAGCAGGTTCATGAAATTGTAGCCGGCCTGCGCGCCGCCGGCGAAACCGTTGCCGCGCAGGTCGTTGTCGCCGAAGGCAATATTCTGAACCGGGGTGCCGGGGGCCGGCGAGGTGGTGAGCCCGCCGCCGGCATTTACACCAGCATAGAAGCCCGCCCAGTTATGGTCGGTCGGCAGCATGGCGGCGCCAAAGAACGGCAGGGCTTCGCCGGGACCGCCGAAGCGATAGTTGAGTCCGGTCTTGATCACGTGGAATTCGTTCCTGACGGATGTCGGGTGCGGCGTCGTGAAGGGAACGGCGAGGAAGTTCGTGGTGCCGGCGTCGATGTAAAGATATTCGGTTTTCTGGGTCCAGTTGCTGCTCAGCCTGGTCTCGATGCCGCCGCCCGCGGTCCAACCGTTTTTCGTGGTCGTCACGGAGTTCGGCGCGGTGACGATCCCGCTGCAGCCGAACAGTCCGCAGCCGCCGAAGATGTTCTCCACCTGCACAAAGGCCGCGCCGCCGGTCGCATAGAGCAGCGAGGGACCCGTGACATAGCCGAGCCGGCCGCGCGCGGTCGCGTAGGCGCCGGTCTTGACACCCGCGGTGACGCGCGGGTCGTTCCATTGCGGATAGCTGCGGTCGTTGGCGAGATAGCCGACGTCACCCTCGACACCGACCAGCCAGTTCGGATGGAGTTGCCAGTTGGCGCCAATGGTGCCGCCCGCCGTCCAGCCGCCCTTCGCGATATCGGTCTGTCCGATATCGTCGAATGGTCCGGATGGCGTTCGGAGACTGGATTGCCCGATCGAAGTGCCCCAGTAGCCGCCGAGATAGAAACCGCTCCAGTCGTATCCGATCGCTGCCGGCGCCCTCGGGGTCGACTTGAGCGGCATGTCGGCGGCGCTCGCCATTTGGGCCGTCAAAGCCAGCGCAACGCCGGCGATTGTTGAGGTCTTCATGACGGGATGTCTCCAGTGAAGCGGCAAGTCCCGAAGCAGCGTACCGTAATATTGCCGATTATATTCGTTATATTATCGGAATTAGTGCTTAATAAACGATTATATCGCGGATTGTTGCCGCCCGGGTACAGTATCCCGGCGCTTTCTCGCTGGCCGATCCGGTACTTGACCCTGCCAAAATTGTCCGGAAATGATGTTTGCCTCATTTACCGACAAGGAGGCCCAGCATGATCGGCGTGCTGATATTTCCGGACTTCCAGTTGCTGGACGCGGCCGGACCGATTTCGGCGTTCGAGATCGCGGCCCGCTTCGCCGGCCGGACGCCGTCGATCAAGGTGCTGGCAGCGACGCCGGGTCCGGTCCGCAGCACGTCCGGCGTCGAGATGCTGGCGCGCGGCCTCCAACCATCGGCTGCGATGACCACGCTGATCGTGGCCGGCGGCGACGGCGTGCGGGAGGCGGCGACCTGTCCGAAGACGCTGGGCTTCGTGCGATCGGCCGCGAAGCGCGGCATCCGTGTCGCCAGCGTCTGCTCGGGCGCCTACATCCTGGCCGAGGCCGGCGTGCTCGACGGCC
>NZ_JAUYQU010000279.1 GCF_030697065.1 Bradyrhizobium sp. | reverse complement strand
GCTCGGTGATGTCCTCGCCTGACAGCATCCGGTGGATCGACAAAGCGGCGTCGTGGCCGTGTGCGACCGCCCAGATGATGTTTTTCGGCCCGAAGGCGGCATCGCCGCCGAAGAACACCTTCGGATTGGTCGAAACAAAGGTTTTGGCATCGACCTTGGGCATGTTCCACTTGTCGAATTCGACGCCGCAGTCGCGTTCGATCCAGGGAAAGGAATTCTCCTGGCCGACCGCCACCAATACGTCGTCGCAGTTGATGGTTTCGTCGGCTTCGCCCGACGGCACCAGGTTGCGGCGGCCCTTGGCGTCGTATTCCGCCTTCACCTTCTGGAAGGTGACGCCGGTGAGCTTGCCGTTGTCATGAACGAAGGCGACCGGCACCATGAAATTGAGGATCGGAATGTCCTCATGGAGCGCATCTTCCTTCTCCCAGGGGCTGGCCTTCATCTCCTCGAAGCCGGAACGCACGATCACCTTGACGTCTTCGCCACCGAGCCGGCGCGCGGTGCGACAGCAATCCATCGCGGTATTGCCGCCGCCGAGCACGATGACGCGCTTGCCGATCTTGCTGATATGCTCGAACGAGACCGACGCAAGCCATTCGATGCCGACGTGAATATTGGCGGCGGCTTCCCTGCGGCCGGGAATTTCGAGCTCGCGGCCGCGCGGCGCCCCGGTGCCGACAAATACCGCGTCGAAGTTCTCGGTCAGCAACTGCTTCAGGCTGTCGATGCGGTGACCGCCCTTGAATTCGATGCCGAGATTGAGGATGTAGTCGGTTTCCTCGTCGATCACCGAATCCGGCAGCCGGAATTTCGGAATCTGCGTCCGCATCATGCCGCCGGCCTTGGGGTCGGAATCGAACACGGTG
This sequence comes from Bradyrhizobium sp., assembly GCF_030697065.1. Taxonomy (GTDB): domain Bacteria; phylum Pseudomonadota; class Alphaproteobacteria; order Rhizobiales; family Xanthobacteraceae; genus Bradyrhizobium. The sequence goes on along the minus strand of NZ_JAUYQU010000279.1, from coordinate 35,935 downwards.
CAGTGGTAACCGAGCGGGGCGAGGTCGCGGGCCACCGTCAGCGAGGCCGGGCCGCCGCCGACGATCGCGATGCGCTTGCCGTTCTTCGGCATCGGCTTCGGCATGCGGTGCTTGACGTCGTCCTTGAAATCGGCGGCGACGCGCTTCAAGCGGCAGATCGCGACCGGCGTATCCTCGACGCGGCCGCGGCGGCAGGCCGGCTCGCACGGGCGATCGCAGGTACGTCCGAGAATTCCCGGAAACACGTTCGATCGCCAATTGATCATGTAGGCATCGCTGTAGCGGCCTTCGGCGATCAAACGGATGTATTCCGGAACGGGCGTATGCGCGGGACAGGCCCATTGGCAATCGACCACTTTATGGAAGTAGTCCGGTGCCGAAATATCAGTCGGTTTCATTCCTACCTTGTCCGCGCCGTTTCAAGTATGCGCGGCCTTATCTTTGCCTGCGAACGCTCAGACGGCGTTCTTGTGGTTTTTGAATTGGATCATGGGCTTACCTTATTAGAGGCATTCCAGAGCGTGTACAAAGGCAAATTTGTCTCATCACCGGCTTCATTGGTCGAAGGCCATAACGTTAATGTCATTGCGGCAGTGCAGCATGTGCAGGGCGTTCATGCCGGGTTCAAATCCTCGGGAGGTCGCTCTTCGCCAGGTCCCACATCAGACGGTAGACGCCGCTCGATATGACCTGCGACTTGATCGCGGCATCCGCCAGCCGATTGGTAATGGCGGCGGACACCGCCTCAACATCCGTCCCGTCGATCAGTACGAACCAGTCGCCGGCGCCGGGATTGGGGCCGGAGGGATCGTCGGTGATTGGCCTGGACAATGAAGGATCGCTCTCGAGCAGGTGCATCGAGACGATTCCGTCCAGCTTCCCGGGTTCGAGTTGATTCCGCAGTGCAGTGCGCAACCTATCCTTGTCCGAGGGACGCAGGCGGACGATGCCGAGTGCGGCGCCCCGGCCCTGGCCGCAGCTGATCGTGATGCGCGCAACCGCGCGGATCATGTTCCTGAAGCGCGCGATGTTCGCCTTCGACCAGGCGGTCTGGTTGGCGAGCGCCGTGCGATAGGCCGGGCTGTCGAGCACCTCGAAGGTTTCGGTGGAATAGAGGCTGAGATATTTCGGCTTGCCGTCATGGGCGACGTAGCGCCTGGCCTCCAGGAAGCCGGGAATCGCGACGCGCTCCTCGAGATGCTCGCGGTCGTACCAGCGGTTGAATTCGGCCTCGTCGGATGGCTCGATGTCCATCGAGGTCAGCAGCATTCCCGTTCCGGCGAGCGGCATTTTCAATCGTCCTATCGTTTGATGATGGAAGCCAGATCCGCGATCGCCTTCATCACGGCGTCCCGTACGCCGGGATCGTACAGCGAGTGGCCGGCGCCTTCGACGATGCGGATTTCGGACCCGCGCCACGCCGCAGCCAGCGCATGCGACGTCGCCGGTGGACACAGCAGATCATAGCGGCCCTGCACGATGATGCCGGGGATACCCGCGAGCCGGCCGGCATGGTTGAGGAGTTGATCGGGCTTCATGAAGCAGTCGTTCCGAAAATAATGCGCCTCCATGAACGGCGTCGAAGGCAGTGCTCGGGTCGAGGCCAGTGAAGCCAGATCGAGCCGGACCCGCGACGAAGCGTGTTCCGAAAGTATGCGTTCGGTATCGCCCCAGGCGCGGGCGGCTGGGCCGTACACCGCCGGATCGACATCGAGGATACGGCGGAAGTAGGCGTCCAGCGGCCTTTCGCGTTCTTCTCCCGGCAGCACGCCGAGAAAGTCCTCGTTGAGAGCGGGATACCAGCGCGGCAGCGCATCGCGGAAGGCGTGGTCCAGTTCCTGCCGGGTGCCGAGAAAGGTCGCGCGCAGCGCGATGCCGGTGACCCGCTGGGGATGCATCTGCGCATAGGCCAGCGCCAGCGTCGCGCCCCAGGACCCGCCCACGATCATCCAGCGCTGAAACCCGAATTTCTCGCGGATCAGCTCCATGTCGGCGATCAGATGCGGCAGCGTGTTGTCGTCGCGCCGGCCCTTGGGACGGCTTCGTCCGGCTCCGCGCTGATCGAACAGCACCGCGTGGAAGCGCTCGGGATCGAACAGCCGCCGGTGGTCGGGCTGGCAGCCGCTGCCGGGGCCGCCGTGCAGGTAGACCGCCGGAATGCCGTCGGCGCGGCCGACGGTTTCGACATGGATTTGGTGGCCATCGCCGACCGGCATCAGCTCCGACGTCAGCGGTGCGAACGGATCCGAGCGGTTCCCGCCGGCTTTCCCAGCATCGGCATCAGGCGCCATGATTGTCGCCCGTCTCCAGCGTACCACCGGCGAAATTGCGATAGACAAAACGGGTGTTTTCGGAAGCAGCCTCGAGCTCGGCCTGCTTGAACAGCTGCTCGTGCATCGGCGACAGCGTGCAGGCCGGATCGGTATTGCCGGCATCGCCGGTCAGCGCAAAAGCCTGGCAGCGGCAGCCGCCAAAGTCGATTTCCCTGAATTCGCAGCTCCGGCACGGCTCCTTCATCCAGCCGGTGCCGCGATAGCGGTTGAAGGCCTCGGAATTCTGCCAGATCCAGGCGATCGAATGATTGGACCGCACGCTTTCGAATTCCAGCCCGGTGATGGATTCAGCCGCGTGGCAGGGGAGGACTTTGCCCGCCGGCGAAATGTTGAAGAACTGCCGGCCCCAGCCGCCCATGCATTTCTTCGGCCGCAACGCGTAATAATCCGGCACCACATAGTCGATGGCAAGGATGCCTTTCAGCCTCACTGCGGCTTCCTCGACGATGCGGCTGGTCTCCTCGATCTGTTCCAGCGTCGGCATCAGCGCCGCGCGGTTTTTCAGCGCCCAGCCGTAATACTGCACATTGGCGACCTCGAGCCGGTCGGCGTCGAGATCGACCGCCATCTGGACAATGTCGGCGAGCTGATGCAGGTTTTGCCGGTGCATCACCGCGTTGACCGTCAGCGGCAGCTCCAGTTCACGGGTCCACCGCGCCACTTCGATTTTCTTCTCGTGCGCATTCTTAAGCCCGGCCACCCGATCGGCCACGGCAGGCTCGTTGCCCTGGAAGCTGATCTGCACATGGCACAGCCCGGCATCGGCCAGCGCGGCGAGGCGTTCGCGGGTGAGCAGCACCGCTCACGGGATGAGATTGGAGTAGAGCCCGACATCGCTGGCGTGCTGCACCAGTTCGACCAGGTCCTTGCGCGCGGTGGGTTCGCCGCCGGAGAAATGAATCTGCAGCACGCCGATCTGCGCGAGTTCGGTGAGAACCTTCTTCCATTCCTCCGTGCTGAGCTCGCTGCCGCCGCGGTCGAGTTCGACCGGATTGGAGCAATAGGGGCACTGCAGCGGACAGCGGTGGGTCAGTTCGGCGAGCACCGCGAGCGGAATGCCAAAAGCCTGCGCCGTCGAGCCGCGCCCCTCCAGCACCGCGAGCCCGTCATGGGGATCGCCGGCCGCGACGCCGGCATCTGACGGCGTGGGACTCATGATGTCTTCTCGCGTGCTTCCGTCAAGAAGCCCTTGTCGGCCAGGTCCTGCAGCATGGCGATGACGTCGATTGCGATCGCATCGCGTTCGGCGGTGTATTTCGCCGCGAGCTGGTCGACCATGTCGGCGACGCTGCGAACGCCATCGCATAGGTGCAGCACTTCCACCGCGATCTCGTCCGGCGCGAGAACGCGCTCCGGCGCCAGAATGACCCAGACCTGCCGCGTTTCATCGAACTTCAGCCTGGCATGCCGCGGCAGCACTGGCCTGCTGGTTTCGCTGACGCTGAGGTTGCGGTTACGCGGGGTTGCCATGTCTCGTTTCTAACCGGGTTGGGGAACAAATGCCCCCGGCGGTATGTGGCCATCGACATAGGCATGATACAGCGCATCGAGCTGAACCCATAGCACATTGGTCTTGAAGATCAGCGCATTGCACACCGCCTCGCGTTCCGCCGGCGACTTCGCGTGTTCCCTCACATATTGAAGTGCAAAGCCGGCGTCCCGCGGCGCCTGCGTCAGGCGCCGGCTGAAATAGCTCATGATGTCGGGGTTGACGAAATCGTAATGCGCCAGCATGCCCGAAATGCGTTCTTCGTGCAGGTTCGGCGCGAACAGTTCGGTCAGCGACGAGGCGATGGCCTCGAGCGGGGTCTTGTCGCGAACGAAGTGCACATAGGCTTCCACCGCAAAACGCGTCGCCGGCAGGATGCCCTCGGTGGATTCCACATAGGCGCTGTCGAGCCCGAGCCCCTCGGTCAGCTTCAGCCAGCGCTCGATCCCGCCCTCGGCGCCGACGTCGCCGTCATGGTCCTCGATCCGGTGCCGCCACTCCATGCGGATGCCGCGGTCGCGGAAGCGCGAGATCACCACCGCGTCCTTGATCGGAATGGTGCTCTGGTAGAAATAGCGGTTCAGCGCCCAGGCCTGCACCTGGCCCTTGTTCAGTTCGCCGCCGTGCAGCAGCCGGTGAAACGGATGCAGATTGTGATAGCGGGTTGCGCCGATGTGGCGAAGCACTGCTTCCAGTTCGTCGGCACTGTTGAGCGGCGCGCTGCCGGCGAGCGAGAAGGCTGTCATCCCGGTCGGGGCTATCGCGTTCACAGCGTGATCTCCGTGCCATCGGCGGGGATTTGCCAGCCCGCGCGCTCGGCGTGCTGGCGTTCGGCGGAATCCTGCAGCAGCGCCGGGTTGGAATTGTTGATATGCAAAAACACTTTCCGGCCGATGCCGAGGCCCGACAGGGCTTCGATCGCGCCGCGATCGCCCGACATCGCAATATGCCCCATGCCTTGCCCGGTCTTGGTACCGAGACCGGCCACGATCAACTCGTCGTCGCGCCACACTGTGCCATCGAAGAAAACCAAGGGGGCGCCGGTCAGCCTGGATTTGAGATCGTCGGTCACATCGGCGCAGGCGGCGAGGAAATGGAAGAATTTTCCCGTGGCCTTGTCGGCGATTCGCAGTCCAAGCGTGTCGCCCGCGCCGGTATCGCCCGCGGGGTGGGCTTGCCCCTCCAGATACCAGGCGCTCTTGCCGGGAGCGGCAAACGGCAGGATTTCGATCCCGGAGGGCGCGCCGTCGGGCAGTGTCGGCTCGAACGAAGTGTCCACTTCGATCGGCTGGCGCCTCACATTCTTCGCGCTCAATACGTTGAAAATGCTGTTATCGCCCAGGATCGCCAGCACCTTGCCGTGCGCGTAGATCGTGAACGGCGATCCTTCGCGCATCGACAAGAGACCTGCCACGGCATCGATTTCGCCATTGGTCAGGATCACGCCCGATATCGGACTGTGGCGTAGCCTTCCGGCCTTGGGGTGAAGCTGCGGTGTCGCGATCAATTGCTGGCGCAGATCGGGGGAGGCGTTGACCAGGAACCAGTGCTCACCGTCGGCGCTGATTGCGATCGAGGCCTGGGTGCTCCGGAGTTCGGGATGCTCGCTTCTCGCTGCCCGGCAAACCGGGCATCCGCAATTCCACTGCGGAACGCCACCCCCTGCCGCGGCGCCCAGGACGACGACGCGAAGCATGACCCGTCTCCTGGAGATTCCAAAGCATCGGACGTGAAAAGCATCGGACGTCAAAAGCATCGAAGGTGGACACCAACCAAACACGGTCCCGCGATCAGGATCGTGTCCGTCCGGAGTCCACCTCAACTCATGCGAGGGTGTGGCAGCCTTACTTGCGGGCAGCGCACGCGTACATGTTGATTTCCATGCCGACCGGCAATTCGACGATCTTCGGGGTTTTCCAGGCCATTTGGCACTCCTTTTGGGACCGGACGACTTTCGCCCACGGGTATATAAACTACTGCGGAACGAAAAGTTCGCCAGTAAAATATTTTGGTCGCGGAGTTGCCGGTTTCTGCTGCGGCGCACAAGTATCAACTTTTTGTGCGAGTACACGTCAAAACAACGTGGGATCAACGGGTTCAAAGTCGGGCGCGACACCCTAAATGCCGTCCTCACGCCGAATTGGCGGGCGGGCTTGATAGGATCTCTCGCGGAATGTCATGGGCTGGCTGGAGCCCAGAGAAGCCCAAGAGAAAGTGGTTTGGTGCAATGCCCCGATATTATTTCAATACGCGGATCGGCGAGGAGCTGATTTCCGATCCCGAGGGCGAACAGCTGCGGGATCCCGACGAGGTATGGGAAATTGCGCGCGCCATGATCCGGGAGTTGCTCAAGCTGGAGGGCGCCGAGGGCGGCCTGTTGAATGCCACCCTCGAGGTGACGGATGACGCGGGCGAGATCGTGCTGGAGTTTCCGTTCACCGAGGCGATCCTTGACATGACCGGCGAAGCCGCCACCCGGCACTGACGCTGACAGGCGGTTTTCCCGGTGGTCTTGCCCTCCGCGCGGCGCTACAAGCGTCGATCAAACGGAGTGGTTCATGCAGGATCTCTGGCGTCTGCCGGCTAACGATATCGCTGCCCTGGTGCGGTCGAAGAAAATCTCGGCGCAGGAGGCGGCTTCGGCAGCGCTGACGCGGCTCGCCGCGGTCAATCCCAAAATCAACGCGGTGGTCGAGCATCGGCCGGCGGAGGTGCTGGCGCAGGCCGCCGCCATCGATGCGGCGATCGCGCGGGGTGAAGATCCGGGCCCGCTGGCGGGCGTGCCGGTCACCGTCAAGGTCAATATCGACCAGGAAGGCTTTGCCACCACCAACGGCCTCAAGCTGCAGCGTGAACTCGTCGCGAAGGCCAACAACCCGGTGATCGACAATCTGCGCAAGGCCGGCGCCGTGATCCTCGGGCGCACCAACTGCCCGGCATTCTCCTATCGCTGGTTCACCACCAACCTCATTCATGGCGACACCAAAAATCCGCGCGACCCCGGCATCACGCCGGGCGGCTCGTCGGGTGGGGCCGGGGCGGCGGTGGCGGCGGGCATCGGCCACATCGCCCACGGCACCGATATCGCGGGATCGATCCGCTATCCCGCCTATGCCTGCGGCGTGCATGGCCTGCGGCCGACCATCGGGCGCATCGCCGCCTTCAATGCGGCGCTGCCGGAGCGCCCGATCGGGCCGCAGATCACGGCGGTATCGGGTCCGCTGGCGCGCACCATCGGCGACCTCAGGATCGCGCTGGCGGCGATGTCGGGCTACGATTCGCGGGACCCCTGGTGGGTGCCGGCGCCGCTGCAGGGGCCGGCGATGCCGAAGCGCGCCGCGCTGTGCGTCAATCCCGACGGACTCGATCCGGTCGCCGAAGTGAGGGCCGCCGTCGCCGATGCCGGCAAGCGGCTGGAGCGCGCGGGATGGGTGGTCGAAGAGGTCGAGACCCCGCCGCTGCGCGAGGCTGCCGAGTTGCAGACCAAGCTGTGGCTCGGAGACGGCTACGAGGCGCAGCTCGCCACCGCCGAGCGCGAGGGCGATCCGGGCGCGCTGGCGTGCCTGCGCGGCAACCGCTCCAAGGTATTTCCGTTTGATGTCGATACGCTTTCGAAAGTCCTGACGCGGCGCGCGACCCTGACCCGCCAATGGCTGCAGTTCCTGGAAAAATATGCCGTGCTGGTGATGCCGGTATCCGGCGAGTTGCCGTTCCCCGACCAGCTCGACATGCAGGACGATGCTTCGTTTGCCCGGGTCTGGCACGCGCAATTGACCCAGATCGCGATTCCCTTCATGGGGCTGCCGGGGCTGACCGTATCCACCGGGCTGGTGGGCCGGGTGCCCGTCGGCGTGCAGGTGGTCTCCGGCCGCTACCGCGAGGATCTCTGCCTCGCCGCGGGCGAGGCGATCGAGGCCGGCGGCACCCCGTCGGCGGCGATCGATCCTGCCGGTTGAAGAAAGAACATCGATGGCTGGCGTTCATGATTTCACGGCGAAGTCGCTGGCGGGCGAGGATGTTCCGCTGAAGCGGTTCGAGGGCCAGGTGCTGCTGATCGTCAACACCGCGAGCAAATGCGGGTTCACGCCGCAATACAAGGGCCTCGAGACGCTGCATCAGAGCCTCAGCCCGCGCGGCTTTTCGGTGCTCGGATTTCCGTGCAACCAGTTCGGCGGCCAGGAACCGGGCGACGCGCAGCAGATCGGGCAGTTCTGTTCGAGCCAGTATGCCGTCACCTTTCCGCTGTTCGCCAAGGTCGATGTCAATGGCAGCAACGCGCACCCGTTGTTTGCGTATCTGAAGAATGCGAAATCCGGCCTGCTCGGCCCGTCGATCAAATGGAATTTCACCAAATTCCTGGTCGACCGTTCCGGCAAGGTGATGGCGCGGCATGCGCCGACGGCGAAGCCGGAAGGTCTGACCAGAGAAATCGAGGCACTGCTATGAACGAAAAGAACGAGACCATGGGCGAGGCGTTTCCGGACCGGCTGTCCAGCGATCCGAAGAGCCCCTATTACAATGAAGCGCTGCTGTCGCGCGACGTCGGTATCCGCTTCAAGGGCGTCGAGAAGACCAATGTCGAGGAATACTGCATCAGCGAAGGCTGGGTCCGCGTCACCGCCGGCAACGCCAAGGACCGCTACGGCAATCCGCTGACCATCAAGGTGCACGGTCCGGTCGAACCGTATTTTCGCGACAAGACGGAGTCGTAAGGCGTGGCGGTCCGGGATGAAGGCGCCGGCGGCGTGATCGTATTGGATCTTCAGGCCGTCAGTTTGCCTGTCATCGATCGCCGAAGGATGCCGAGATATTGACCAGCAAACGTTCCCTTCCTCAATTCTCGCTCTCGAAGGACAAGATCCGGGTCTTGCTCCTCGAAGGCGTCAACGACAGCGCCGTGCAGCTGATCGAGACTGCGGGCTATTCCAACATGACGCGCCTTTCCAGGGCGCTTGAGGGCGAAGCGCTCAAGGAGGCGATCAAGGGCGTGCATCTGCTTGGTATCCGGTCACGGACGCAGATCACAACGGATGTTCTCGAGGCTGCGGACCGGCTCATCGCGATCGGATGCTTCAGCGTCGGCACCAACCAGGTCGATATCGACGCCGCCCGCCGCAGCGGGATTCCGGTATTCAACGCCCCGTTTTCCAACACCCGCAGCGTGGCGGAGCTGGTGATTGGCGAGATCGTCTTCCTGCTGCGCAGGATCGTTGCGCGCTCCAACGCCGCCCATCAGGGGCGATGGGACAAGTCTGCGGACGACAGCTATGAGGTGCGGGGCAAGACGCTCGGCATCATCGGCTACGGAAATATCGGCTCGCAGCTCTCCAATCTCGCCGAAGCGATGGGCATGCGGGTGATCTTCTACGATCACACCGACAAGCTTCGCCACGGCAACACCGAGCCGGTCGCGAGCCTGCATGAGCTATTGGCTCAAAGCGACGTCGTGTCGTTGCATGTGCCGGAGACATCCGCCACGCATGGGATGATCGGGCGCGAGGAGATTGCGGCGATCAAGCCCGGCGCATACTTCATCAATAACAGTCGCGGCACGGTCGTTGACCTCGATGCGCTCGCCGAAGCGCTGCGCGACGGCAGGCTTCGCGGTGCTGCGGTCGACGTCTTTCCGGTCGAACCACGCTCGAATGCGGATCGCTTCGTATCGCCGCTGCAGGGGCTGAAAAACGTCATTCTGACGCCGCACATCGGCGGTTCGACCGAAGAGGCGCAGGAACGCATCGGCGCCGAGGTGGCGCGCAAGCTCGTCGACTACAGCGATTCCGGCTCGACCATGGGCGCGGTCAATTTCCCCCAGGTCCAGTTGCCGCCGCGGCCATCGGGCACGCGGTTCATTCAGGTGCAGCGCAACTTGCCGGGCATGCTCGGGCGCTTGAATGAAGTGCTGGCGCGTCACGCCGTCAACATTGCCGCGCAGTATTACGAGACCGATCACGACGTCGGCTATGTGGTCCTCGACGCCGACGCCTCCACCGCGGATGGCCAGCGCGTGCTGGCGGATATCCGCGCGCTGGAAGGCAACATTCGCGCCCGGCTGCTCTACGAGTACAAGATTTAAGCCTGGATACACGGGGGAACAGCGATCTCTACAAGGAGATGAAGGCACTGGCGGGGTAGTGAATTCTCTCAGTCATTCCGGCGCGCATCGAAGATGCGAACCCGGAATCTCGAGATTTCGGGTCTGGTCCTTCGGACCACCCCGGAATGACGTTGAGAGAGACGCAGCTACGACAGCCGCATGTCCAAGAGCCGCCGGCCCTCACCCTTCAGCAGTTTCTTCACCGCGCCGGAGGCGACGACCGCGCCGTCGTTGGCGTAGGCTTCGTGGTTCTTCTCGATGTCCTCGAGCCGGTAGAGATAATTGACCATGATGCCCGCGGATTCGCGCAGGCCCTTCGGCGAGAGATCGCCGAGCCAGTCGATCCGCTCCAGCCGCGCGCCGTTGCCGAGATGGAATCTCGCCACCGAATCGATCAGCCGGCCTTTCGAGGTGCGCGCCTTGAGGAAATAATGCGCCGCCAGCGGCTCCAGCACCGCGCGCAGTTTGGACGCGAGTTCGGCATCCTCGAACCAGGCAGGATTTTCCAGGTTTTCGAGCAGTGCCCGCTCCTCGTCGGACACCGGAACGTCGCTCGCCTGTTTCAGCCAGGCGGCAAAACCGGGCACCGGCGACAGCGTTACGAAATTTTCCAGCTTCGGCAGTTCGCGGCGCAACTCCTCGACCACCTGCTTGATCAGGAAACTGCCGAATGAAATGCCGCCGAGGCCTTTCTGTGTGTTGGAAATCGAATAGAACACCGCGGTGCGGGCGCGTTCGGTCGGCACCAGTGCCCGGTCTTCGGCCAGCAGCGGCGCGATCGCGCCGGGGATCGTCTCGGTCAATGCCACCTCGACGAAGATCAGGGGTTCGTCGACCAGCGCCGGATGAAAGAACGCGTAGCAGCGCCGGTCGATCGGATCGATGCGGCGGCGCAGATCGTCCCAGTCGCGGATCTCGTGCACCGCCTCGTAGCGGATGATCTGTTCCAGAATGTTCGCTGGCGTCTGCCAATCGATCCTGCGCAGCACGAGAAATCCCCTGTTGAACCATGAAGACAAAAGATGCACGACGTCGCGGTCGAGCGCGGCGAGATCCCGGTGCCCGTTCATGAGGCCGAGCAGATCGGCGCGCAGCGCCACCAGTTCGCTGGTGCCGCCGGGCGCACGGTTCAGCCGCCGGATCAGTTCCTGCCGCCGCGGTTCGGAGGCAAAATGCAGGTCGCTGGCATCCTCGTCGGACGGCTGCGCGCGCCAGGCCTCGATTGCCTGCGACAGCCGTTCGCGGTCCGGGCCGTACTCACGCGCCAGCGCCTCGAAGAACGCCAGCCGGCCGGCGTCGTCGAGTTGACGATAGCGGTCCAGCACCTCGCGCGCGATCGCGACGCCCGAAGCCTCGCCGCGCCCCGACAGCAGCGCCTCGCACAGTCCGATCAGTTCGGAGGCATCCTGTTTGGTATCCGGCGGCCCGCCGCCGCGAAGCAGGGTGCGGCCGCGCTCGGAAATCGAGGCGAGGAGATCGGAGAAGAAGGCATTGCTGCTCATGGCGGGCGGTTCGAATCCTGACTGGACGGGAAGGCTACACGAGAATTATGGCGGAACGGATCACAATCAATGCTCGGGAATGAGCAATAAGTCGTCATGGTCCGCCGCCAGCGCCGTCGTGATGTGCGCTGCGGCTCCACTCACGGTTGTCATCCCCGCGCAGGCGGGGATCCAGTACGCCGTGGCCTATCGATTCCATCACTGCCGTCTCTGCGATACTGGATCGCCCGCCGGAGCCTGTCATTCGCGCGACCCGTTGGCTCGCAATGACGGCCGCTGGACTTGCCCTTTGATTCCCGCGACACGATTCACCGGAGGTTTGGATGAGACGGGACGAATCTCTAAAGGTGATTTGCCCGGCAGGTTAAGCGAAACTTTGCCCGTCGGGTTGATTTGTCGCGGGCTTCCGAAGGGGGCGTCCCAAACCAAAATATCGAAAACAACCCCATGCACAGTATCAGTAGTGAGTGCGGGGTCGAACCAACACCACCGCTGGGGTTAAACGTGATATCGTCGGCCCCGGTTCCCACCTGCCGATCAGAGGATTTCGATCTTGAGTGTCGCCTTCACCAAGGAAGACAGTGCCGAAACGGCATCGGAAACGCTGCTGCCGGATCGTCCGATTTCGCCGCATCCGAACCTCGTTACGGCAGCCGGATTAAGGGCGCTGGAGTCCCAGCTGCTGCAGGCACGCGAGGCCTATGAGGCAGCGCAGAAAATCGAGGACGTCAACGAACGGCGGCGGCAGGCCGCGACGCCCTTGCGCGATGCGCGCTATCTTGCGGCGCGGGTGCGGACCGCGCAGGTAGTCGCCGACCCCGCGTCATCCGACATCGTCGCCTTCGGCAGCAAGGTGACGTTCAGCCGGGACGACGGCCGCATCCAGACCTATCGCATCGTCGGAGAGGACGAGGCGGACCCGAAGGCGGGCTCGATATCGTTCGTGTCCCCGGTGGCGAGGTCGCTAATGGGCAAGGCCGTCGGGGATGTCGTCGGCGTGTCGGGGCAGGAACTGGAGATCATGGCGATCGCGTAGCGTGCTCTATTGGTGCTGTCATTGCGAGGAGCGGAGCGACGAAGCAATCCATCTTTCCTGTTGCCCACGAAAACTGGATTGCTTCGCGGAGCCTGTCATCAGGCGCGCATTCGGGCGACCCGTTGGCTCGCAATGACGGCGGAATACACTTCGCAAATCGGCCGTGCGCGCTGACCCCCGCAGCTTTATCCTGACTAAGGCAAGGGCCCGATTTTGTGACAAGGTCCTTAGGCCGTGGTATATCGACGTATGGCCACCGCACCGAGCCGAGCGATCACACGCGACACGCTCAAACTGCGCATCACGCCGGAATTGCGCGGATTGATCGACCGCGCCGCCGAGTTAGCCGGCAAGAATCGCAACGACTTCATTTTGGAGGCCGCGCTTCGTGCCGCGGAGGATGCCCTGCTGGATCGAACGATGTTCATCGTAACTCCCAAAGCTTACGCAGAGTTTCTAAAGCGGCTCGACGCCCCGCCACAGCCGAATGATCGCCTGCGCCGCACTATGCGGGCAAGAACTTGTCGCCCGTAGGTGGGGTGAGCGACCGGACCACCTAAGTTCGATCGGGCGAAGGTGGAAGCGAAATGCAGCAAAGCGGCATGCGATGGTCTACCTGGTAGTTGCGAGGAGGGCAAAGCGCTCTAGGAGATGCGTATGACCGATCTTGCTCTAATGTCGCAATACTTGATCTGGGCCATGGAAGGCCGCGGCAAAATGTCGAACCAAGAAATCTACCGACAGGTGAGGATTGTTTGTAAGAAACATGGAAGGACACTGCCGCCGAACTGGGAAGCTGAGGTGAGGCAGACGCTGCAAGCCCACTGCATCGGTCGTCCTCAACACAATGGGCGGGATGATTTCTTTGCGTGGCATGGTCGCGGTTACTGGTCCTGCAAGGTGACATCGCCGACATTGGATGATCTAGCTTAGCAACGACTATTCTAACCGTTCAACGAGTTTATTCGCCATATCCCCCTCACTCCTTCTCCGCAAACTCCGTCGGGGTCTTCCCCGTCACCTGCCGGAACGCGTGCGAAAAGGCCGGCACGCTGGCGTAGCCGAGGTCGGCGGCGAGTTGCTTGACCGAGATGCCGGCGTCGACCGACAGCCGTTCGATCGCCGCCGCGATGCGGGCGCGCTGGCACCAGCTCTTGAAGCTAAGCTGGGTTTCCGAAGCGAACAGCCGCGACAGGGTTCGCGCCGAGGTGCCGACCTCGCGCGCCAGCGTCTCGATCTCGTGGCTCCCTGTGGGATCGCCGAGCACGATGTCGGCGGCGCGGCGGCAGCGCGGCTCATGCGGCAGCGGAATGAAGGTCGCGGAGTCCTCGGCCTGGTGCAGTTCCAGCATCACCAGCTTTATCAGCAGCGCGGTGCGGTCGGGGTCGTTACGGCCGTCGAACAGCGCGAGGATGGCCTGGTGCAGCAGCGGCGACACCCGCACCACGAATTCGGCATCGAGGCTGGCGCTGCGGGCTTCCCGCCCGAGCCAGGCGAGGTCGAAATACAGCGTGCGCATCTCGATGTCGGCGAGCACGTCGATGGCATGCTCCAATCGCGCCGGAACCCACACCGCGCGGTCCGGCGGCACCAGCCAGCGCCCCTTCGGTGTCGTGACTTGCATGGTGCCGCGGGCGGCGTACACCAGTTGCGCCTCGCGGTGCATGTGGGTGTCGAGCCGGGTGCCCCTGCGGTAGTGGTTGGCGATCAGATGCAGGCCGTCGCCGGTCGAGATGCGGCGTCCCTTGATCCCAATAATTGGCTTTTCGGCGATATTCATTGGCCACATCCCGTCAGCGCAACACCCTATAACCTATTGCAGGAAAAAGTCAGGGATTCGCCAATGAACAGCCCCGCCCGGGTGATCGGCTACGTCAATGCCGGCCATTTCATCGACCATTATTCGATGCTGATCTTCGCTGCCGCCATCATCGTGATGGGGCCGGCGCTCGGCATGGCCTATTCCGATCTGCTGCCCTATGCGACCCCGGGTTTCGTGGCCTTCGGCGCGGGCTCGCTGCTGACCGGCTGGCTCGGCGACCGCTGGAGCCGCCGCCACATGATGGTGATCTTCTTTGCCGGCATCGGCGCCTCGATGATCGCGGTCGGCTTCGTGCAGACGCCGCTGCAGCTCGGCGCTGCGCTGCTCGCGATCGGCCTGTTCGCCTCGATCTATCATCCCGTCGGCACCGCGATGATCGTGTCCTATGCCGACAAGCTCGGCCGCGAGATGGGCATCAACGGCGTCTGGGGCAATCTCGGCGTGGCGTCGTCGGCGCTGGTCACCGGAGTGATCGGCCAGTATCTCGGCTGGCGCTGGGCCTTTATCATTCCCGGCATCGTCACCATCGGGATCGGCATCGCGTTCGCGCGCGCCGTGGTGCATGAAGATCGTTCCGGCTTCAAGCAGGCGGCGGCGCAGGCGCGGGTGGCGAAAGCCGACATGTGGCGGGTGATCCTGGCGCTGTTCATCGTGGTGATCGCGATCTCCACCACCTTCAACGCGGTGACGGTGGCGCTGCCCAAGCTGTTCGCCGAGCGCCTCGCCGACATGACCGCAAGCCCGGCGCTGCTTGGGGTGATCGCGGCCTGCGTCTACGTGTTCGGGGCCATGACGCAATACACCATCGGCAAGCTGATCGACCGCTATTCGCTGAAGGCGATCTCGCTGCCGCTGTCGTTGCTGCTGGCGCCGTTTCTGTATCTGGCGGCGACGCTGTCCAACCTGCCGCTGATTCTGGCCGCGATCGGCATCGTGATGGGCGCGTTCGGCCAGGTCACGGTCAACGACGCCATGGTCGGCAAGTACACCAGCGAGGAATGGCGGTCACGCGCCTATTCGGTGCGCTATTTCATCGGCTTCACCGCGGCGGGCGCGTCGGTCGGGCTGGTGGCCTGGCTGTACGAGCAGGGCGGTTTCGTCACCATGCTGCATGCCTTCGCGGGGCTGTGTCTGTTCGTCATCGTCGCCGCGATCATCCTGCCGACCGAGATCAAGGTGCCGGCCGCGCCGGCGAACTGAGCGACGGGGATGCGAATCCCGCAGCAGAATCGGGAACTTTTAGGACTTTGAACGATTAAGTGGATGGCGCGGTGCGGCCTCTGCATTGTCTTGCACTGCGCTTTTCATCGTGCCTTTCCTGCTCTTCTCAGAAGCTGAAGGTCCAAAATGGTTGCCCGACCTGGCGGCGGCACTAAGCGATGACGATCACCAGCCGAGCCTTTGTCCAGTCAACCACGGCGCTTTTGCTCGTCGGATTTCTTGCCTTGCTCGGTATCGTCGGAATGACGTTCTGGCTGGGCGAGCGTGCTCAGGTCTATTTCAACGAAGTGATCGAGGCTCGCGACGCGCGGGGAGCGGCGGTCGACTTGCGCACCGCGGTGCAAAGCGCCGAATCAAGTCAACGCGGGTTTCTGTTCAGCGGCAACGAAATCTACCTGGCCCCCTACGACACCGCCACAACGATGGCGCGGCGGCAGCTGGAAACGGTAAACAGGCTGCTGGCTTCCTACAAGGGAGCCGATGTTTCGATTCAGCGGCTTACTGCTCTGATTAACGAGAAGCTCGCCGAGATGGACCGGACCATCGCCCTGAAGCGCGACCGCCGCGATGCGGAGGCCCTCGCGCTGTTCCGGACCAACCGGGGCAAGAACCTGATGGACGAGGCCAATATCTTCTTTTCCGGGCTCGTGCGCGCCGCGGACGACCGTCTGACCACCGGCGTTGGCGAACAGCAAAAGAATGCGGCGCTGCTGCGCTGGTTCTCCATCATCGGCGGCGTCGTCATCATCGTGGTGGTCGGCGGCGCAGCCAGCACCGTGTTGCGCTATACGCGTGAACTTGCCGCGGCGCGCGACGAGGTGGGCCTGCTCAACGCCGGCCTTGAGGAACGGGTACAGGCTCGCACCGTGGATCTCGCGAAGGCCAACGAGGAAATCCAGCGTTTCGTGCACATCGTCAGCCATGATCTGCGCGCGCCGCTGGTGAGTATCATCGGCTTCACCCGTGAGTTCGAGGACAATCTTAAACCCTTGAAGGCTCTCGTCGACCGATCGGGGGCGGTGGGCGATGCCGCCGATCCGGTCATGCGCGAGGCGCGTATGGCGGCCACCGACCACATGCCGGAAGCGATCCACTTCATCCGTTCCTCGGCCAACAAGATGGACAGCCTGATCAACGCGATACTGAAGCTGTCGCGGGAGGGGCGGCGCCAGCTTCGGCCCGAGCGCGTCGAGCTCGCGGACGTCATCACAAAGAGTGCGGCTGCAATTCAGCACCAGCTTTCAGAGGCGGGCGGAAAGACCAATTTCCATTTCGATGTTCCGCCGCTCCACCATGACAGGCTGTCGCTGGAGCAGATCTTCGGCAATCTGCTGGACAACGCGGTCAAATACCGCGCGAAACAGCGGCCTCTTCGCATCGATGTGCGGGCCCAAGCCATCGAAGGTGACCGCATCTGCGTGGAGGTGTCCGACAACGGCCGCGGCATCGCCGAGCGCGACCGGGAACGCGTATTCGAGCTTTTCAAACGTTCTGGCGATCAGGACCAGCCCGGGGAAGGCATCGGTCTCGCCTATGTGCTGACCGTAATCCGCAACCTCGGTGGCGAAATCAGCATGACATCGGACCTCGACAGGGGCACAACATTCAAAATCGTGCTGCCACGCGAGTTGCACGTTTTCCAATCCTAGATCAGGCCAAGGTAATGTTATCTGTACAGATGTATCAAAGTGGACTGACCAGTGAGTGAGGCTCTTAGAATGACGCCATATCGCCGTGCCGGGGTCGACGGACATCCGCCAGCCATTGGCTTTGCGAACGCCAGGCACATTCGCCACCTGCGTTCAATCCGTCTTGCCGTCTCGTGGGCGGTCATCCTGCTTGCAAACAGCGCCGCCGGCTCGATCGCGCAAGACGGACCGGCTGGGATCACGACTCCCAGGGTTTTTGCGCCATTTGATGCCGCTACGCCTCGATGCACGCCACCGCCCGGTTTGGAGAAAGTCCTGACGTTTGCGCAGGACAATCAGCGCGAATTCATGCAGGGCGTCGATTACGGACTGGCGCTGGCTGCCCGCAAGCGCGGCCTCGAATACCGTCGGATCCTGGCGGACAATGATGACGCCCGGCAACTTGAGCAGGTCAGAAACCTCTCGGCGTTGAAAGTCGGCGGTGTGGTTGCTTCGCCGGTGAATCCTGCCGCCCTGGCCCGGGGCCTGCAGCAGGTCATCTGGACCGGGGCATACGTTGGCACGGTCGTGCCTCCGCCGGCGACCTCGCTGCTCAACGCTCCGCAATACCTGACCGGAAAGGTTCTGGGCGACGCCACGGCCGCCTACATCAAGGGACGGCTGGGCGGCAAGGCCAAGGTTGTGCTTTTGACCCAGGACAGCATCGAGTTTCTCACGCCGCGTTTCGTTGCGCTCCGCGATGCCCTGAAGGACATCCCCGGGGTCACCATCGTCGCCGACATCTCGCCAAATCCAGTCAATAAGGACGGCGGCTTCGCGACCATGCGCACCGTCCTGCTCGCCCATCCCGATGTCGATGTGGTGCTGGGCGCCGATACCGTCGTGCTCGGCGCCCTCGCGGCGCTGCGTTCGGCCGGCAAAGCGCGGCCCGATCAGTTTCTGGGCGGGATCGACGGCGAGCCGGAGGCCGTCGCGGAGATCAAGAAAGGTGGTACGCCTTACAAGATCAGTATCAGCCTCGCTTCTCCGGTGTTCGGCTACGCCATGGGGCAGCATGCCGCTGATTGGCTCGAGGGCAAAAGTATTCCTCAGGCCATGGATATTCTTCCGAGCGCACTTACCATTGCGAATATCGACCAATACCAGGCCGATCTGGCCGATCCCGCCAGTGTCTATGACGACGCGAGTCGCCGGGTTTCGTATCTCAGAATGTATGGCAACATCTGCTATGACACGCGCGACCAGTATGTGAATTTCCCCTGGTCGTCCGAGCGGAAGTAGGTTCCGCCGCTTCTTGAAGCGCCGGCAGCGCGCGGCAGATTTCTCATCGCTGCGCGCGGCCTGAGCGGACATTACGTCGGCTCGCGGGGATGAATTGAAGCGATCAAATCGGTCACCGAGACGGCCGCGTAGCCGAAGACGGCGCCGACCGCGGCACCCAGCGCCTTGAACTCGACGTCGCGGAAACTCGGATGGCGGCCGGCGGCGAGGGACTGCAGCGGCTCGACCATTGCCGCCGTCAGCGACAGCGTCAGCACGATCAGCCAGAATCGCCGGGGGTAGGCGGCGGCAAACAGCGCGCCGACCGCCGCCATCACGAAAAACCGTTCGATGTTCGGCGGCAGTCCGGTGGCCGGCCGCAATCCGATCGGAACGAGGGTAGCCAGCAGGACGAGCAAAATCGAGAGCCAGGCCGCGCTCCTGATAACCAGCCGGAAATTGTTCACTTGAAGTCCCTTTGTCGCAATCAGGCCCTTGCCCGTATCCCGGATCAGGCCCTTGCCTGTACCGGATCAGCGCCCGAACAGCTTGCGGAAAAGCTTCTGCGATTGCGGAAACTGGTTGTTGTCGATCTGCGTCGGCCATTGCCCGTCGACGTCGAAGTAGGCGGCATAGGCGATCTGGTCCTTGTTCTGGAGTAACCAGTCGCGCATCTTCTGGATGAAGTAGGGATTGTCGCCGAACTGGCCGACGCCCCATTCCGGGTAACTCATGAGCTTGCCGCGCCGGGCGGCGAAGTCGCGCTGCCACTCAAGGCCGAACGGCGCTTTCAGATAATGGGTTTCCCATCGCTCCTGCGGCGACCCCTCATATTTGAAATCGTAGACGTCGAGGCCGATGTAATCGACCACATCGTCGCCGGGATAGGCGAGGTCGGCGGCCAGTTCCTGCAGCCCCCATCCCGGGCACCAATCATATTTGAAGCCGTCCGAGTAGCGCCGGAAGATTCCGACCACGCGCCGGAACGCGGCGATGTAGTCCGCCTCCTGGCCCTTGGCGAACCAGGGCGAGTCGACCAGATTCATTTCCCAGCCGAGCCGGATGATGGCGTTCGGCTGGTTCTCGGCAATCGCCCTGGCGGCGGCCTCGAATGCGGCGTCGTGCAGGCCATTGGCCACATCGGCGAGCGGCGTGCCCTTCACCGTCAACGGCATCGACCACACCACGTTGCGGTCGGGGTTGAGCTTGTTCCAGATGGCCGGCACCCAGCTCAGCTTGGAATAATCCTCCCAGGTGTACTGGGCGTAAAAGTCGACGCCGAGCACCGAGGACGGCTTGTGGTTCAGCCATTTTTCCCAGGCCTGCAGCGTGCGTTCGCGGCCCTCGGCCCCCCAGTGGACGAAGGCGCCGGCGAATTTCGCGGGCATGCGTGCAGCCTTCGGCTCCGCATCAGCCGGGCCTGCGCCGCCAAGGGCCAGCATCGCGGCGACCATCGTGGCGCCGAGAAGCGTCCGCAGCGCACGGGCACGGTCAGCGTATGACATGGTCGGCCCTCGCCAGTTTTCCGGTCAGGCCGGTCGAAAGCCGCCGTCCCACCAACGCCGAGCCCTGTGCGGTGAGGTGGCCGGCATCGAACTGCATGGGAACGTCGCCTTCGGCGAATTCGTCACATTGACCATCGCGGCAGACCGCGTCGTAGACGGAGAGATAGCCGGCGCCCCTGGCCGCGGCGATCCGGCTCAATTCGCGGTCGCGCTCGCGGATGCCGGCGGTGCGGGTGCGGCTGGCGATCGAAGGGCTGTTGCGCAGGATCTCGTCGGCCAGCAGCCGCGGCAGCGGACTGTCATATTCGACGATCGGCCCGAGCACGACGACCTCGAATCCCCTCGATGTCAGGGCCTCGACCGTTTCGGACAAAGCCGGGATATCCTCGTCCTTCCACGACGCCGCGAGCAGGATCTTGTCGACCTTGTTGTTGGCGAGGAAGTCGCCGAAGACATACTGCATCAGCCTCGGACAGGCGCGCGTCTCCAGCCGCGAGACCGGCGTTGCCGCCGGGCGGCAGGCGCTGGCGGTGGCCTGCAGGATGTTGACGGCCGGCATGGCGGCAGACAGGCCCGACCACAGATGCGCGGCGTGGCTGTCTCCGACCAGCAGGTAATTGGGCCGCTGCGGGTCCGGCTTCATGCAGGTTTCGATATCCAGTTGCTGGCGGTTGGTCGCGAGATAGCACTTGCCGGAGCGGAACGCCGGGGAGGGATCGTAGGCGAGATAGGATGCGATCGCGACGACACGCTCGGGAAAGCGGAACGGGGCGCCGTTGACGAACAGCACCAGGCCGCAAAGCGCCACGGCGGACGCCGTCGCCATCGAGGCGGCGCCGAAAACCATGCCCTTCGATGCCGACCTGGCGTTGCGAAACGGCATCTCGACGAATTTCCACGACAGGAAAGCGGTGCCGACCGAGAGCGCCACCAGCGCCAGTTTGGCCGCGATGCCGGATGAATCCGGCAGCAGCAACTGGTCGGTGCGCTGGAACACGATCAGCGGCCAGTGCCACAGATAGAGCGAATAGGAGATCAGGCCGATGAAGACGACGGGCCGCAGCGACAGCAGCCTGCCGACCGCCGAGGCCCCGGTTTCGCTGGAAGCGATCACCAGCGTGGCGCCGATGCTGGCGAGCGAAATCATCAGCAGCAGCGAAGAGGGCGAACCTAGGAAGATGGCGCCGAGCATCAGCAGCATCCCGACCGCGCCGCAGGCATTCTTCCAGAATTCGGATTGCGGCGCGGGAAAGAATCTGATCGCCAGCAGCGCGCCGAGCGCCAGTTCCCATGCGCGGAACGGGGCCAGATAGAACACGAAGGTGGTGTTGCGATAGCTGACCGCGATCGCCGCCGCAAACGACAGCGCCGCCGCGACGGCGAACAGCGATCTCGCGTGCTTCGGCGCGGCGCGCCAGACCAGCAGCATCAGGAGCGGAACGATGAAGTAGAACTGCTCCTCCACGCCGAGCGACCACGTATGCAGCAGCGGCTTGGTTTCGGCGGGGGCATCGAAGTATCCCGCGGTGCCCGCGAAATAGATGTTGGAGACGGAGCCGACGGCGCTGGCGAGGCTCCTGGCATAATCCTCGAGTTCGACCGGCAGGAAGTAGAGATAGGCGAAGACGCTGGTGACCAGGAACATCACGAACAGCGCGGGCAGGATGCGCAGCACCCGGCGCTTGTAGAAGTCGCCGAGCGAGAACATCCGGTTGCGGATGTCCGCATCGATCATGCCGCAGATCAGATATCCCGATATCACGAAGAAGATGTCGACGCCGACGAAGCCGCCGGGAAAGCCGGGGATGCCGGCGTGATAGAGCAGCACCGGAACGACGGCGAGCGCCCGCAGGCCGTCGATGTCGGCGCGGTACTTCATCGAACTCTTGTGGCCGGCTTCGGTTTCGTTCGCTGCGGCCACCACTACCGCCTCCCGCTGACATGCAATGCGCGGCGCCTGTCAGGGCGCGTCGCAAAATCGGACAGCCCGGACAGTGGAGGTGTGCCGAAACGACGAGGTCCAGCGGGCTTCGCCCCGCGCGCGGTGAAATTGCCGCGGAAATTCGACTGTATCGCCATTCGCACCACACGCTTCGTCAGGGAATTCGGGTCGTGCGGCAAGGATTGCAATATCCGGTCCAGCACGGCGCCGCCGGTCCGTAAAGGTTAAAGGGCGAACCGGTTAACCGACTTTCGGAATATTGCGACGCCGGCGCGGCCGGCGCTCTATAATTTGGTCACGCGCATGGGCGCATTGTTCCAGTCGTTCCCTGCGCCGCACCGATCAGGACGAGTTGTTGTGATGGAAGCCACCGACGGCCAGCGAGTCGTGCCGTGAACGGGCTGTCGAGCCTCCGGGCCGCGACGCCGATCGCGCTCCATGTCGGCCGCATTCCGGTCGTGCAGGTGTTGCGCGGCGCGCTGTTCATGTCAGTGCTTCTGCTGGTCTGGATCTCGCTGCAGCCTTTCGCCGATCTCGGCAACCCGACGATCGGCGATGCCGCCACCGGCCGCGGCCTGACCTATGCCTTGTTCGGGTTTCTCGCGGTGCTGTCGCTGGCGCTGGTGATGCACCGGCACGCGGAAGCGCTCGGTTCGTTCGTGTCGGCGCCCTATATCCTGTTCGGCTGCTGGATGTGCATCAACCTCGCGATGTCGCGCGACTCCATGGCGTCGACGCAGCGATTTGTGCTGACTGCCTGCGTGTTCGTGGTCGCCGCAACGCTGCTGCTGCTGCCGTCGACCGCGCGCGAGTTGAACAGGTGGCTCGGCGTCGCCGTGCTGACGTTTCTGGCGGTCTGCTATCTCGGCGTGATGATGACGCCGCATCTGGCGATTCACCAGCCCACCGATGTCTGGGAATATCATCTGGCCGGGGATTGGCGCGGCGTCTTCGATCACAAGAACACCGCGTCCGCCGTGATGGCGATGATGATCTTCGTCGGGATCTATCTAATGCGGTCGGGCGCTGTCCTGGCCGGGCCGCTGATCACGGTGCTTGCGGTGGTTTTTCTGTTCTTCGCCGGAGGCAAGAGCGCGACCGCGCTCTGCCTGGTCGTGCTCGTGCTGAGCGCGATGGTCTCGGCGGCAAGGTCGTCCCGGGTTCGGGCGGTGCTGTGCTATGCGCCGCTGGTCGTGCTCAATCTCATGAGCATCGGAGCCGTCGTCAATCCGACGCTGGCGTCGATCGCCAGGTCGCTGCCGTTCGACGCCAGCTTCACCGGACGCGCCGATGTCTGGCGCTTCGCCTTTGCATCGATCGCCCAGAAGCCGTTGTTCGGCTATGGCTACTTCGCGTTCTGGGGCAGCGACTATGTGCGCGATATCGACACCGGGGAGGCGATCGACAGCTGGGTATTGATCGCCTCGCACAGCCATAACGGATATCTGGATTCCGCGCTGGCGCTCGGCATCCCCGGCATGTTGCTGGTGGTGACCATTCTGGTGATCCTTCCGCTCAGGAATTATCAGCGCGCGGCGGCGCAGGGCACGCCGACGCCGCTGGCCAACATGTTCCTGCAGATCTGGCTGTTCGGAATCTACATCGCATCGATGGAGAGCTTCTTTCTCGATCGCGCCGATCCGATGTGGTTCACTTTCCTGGTGGCGGTGATCGGCCTGCATTATCTGTCGCGGTTTCGAACGACGACGTAGCGCCTTTCCTCGTCATCCGGACGGTCCGTGCTACGGAGGGCGATTCGGTCGGCGAGATTCCGGGTTCGCGCGTTTCACGCGCGCCCCGGAATGATGGGCTCACGAATTGACGTGCACGAAATCCCTCAGCAGCGGGTAGATCTCGTTGTTCCAGCGGCGGCCGGAGAACACGCCGTAATGGCCGACGCCGGCCTGCATGTGGTGCACCTTGCGATAGGCCCGCACGCCGGTGCAGAGGTCCTGCGCCGCCAGCGTCTGGCCGATCGAGCAGATGTCGTCCTTTTCGCCTTCCACCGTCATCAGGCCCATGCGCTTGATCGAGGCGGGGTTCACCGGCCGGCCCTTGTAGGTCATCTTGCCCTGCGGCAGCAGATGCTCCTGAAACACGTCGCGCACCGTCTCGATGTAGAATTCCGCCGGCAGGTCCATCACCGCGAAATATTCGTCGTAGAAGGTCTTGATGACTTCCGCCTTCTCCTTTTCGCCCTTGGCCAGATGCTGGGCGAGATCGATATGCGACTTGATATGGCGCTCCAGGTTCATCGAGACGAAGGCGGTGAGCTGCACGAAGCCCGGATAGACCTGCCGGAACGCGCCCTTGCACTGGATCGGCACGTAGTTGATCAGGTTCTCCTTGAACCATGTGATCGGCTTGCTCTTGGCGAATTCGTTGACCTTGGTCGGCAGGATTCGGGTGTCGATGGGGCCTGCCATCAATGTCAGCGTCGCCGGGCGCGCGGGGTGATTGTCCTCCGACATGATGGCCGCGGCCGCCAGCGCCGACACCGATGGCTGGCAGATCGCCACCATGTGCGCGCGCGGACCGAGTTGAGCGAGGAAGGTGATGAGGTGCTCGGTGTATTCGTCGAGGCCGAACTTGCCGTGCTCGAGCGGAATGTCGCGGGGATTGTGCCAGTCGGTGATGTAGACGTCGTGGTCCTGCAGCAGGGTCTTCACGGTGCCGCGCAAGAGCGTGGCGAAGTGGCCGGACATCGGCGCCACCAGCAGCATGCGCGGCTGCTCCGGCGAATTTTCCTTCTTGAAATGCAGCAGCGAACCGAACGGCGTCGCGTAGAGGACTTCCTCCGTCACCTCCAGCGCCTGGTTGCCGACCATCACCCTGTCGATGCCGTAAGCCGGGCGGGTATAGGTCAGCGAGGTGCGCGAGATCAGTTCGAGGGCGGCGGCGAGGCGCCCGAACAGCTTGTCGGAGACGCCCTGCGGCACGAGATTGAGATATCTCAGCGCCGAAGCGGCCCCGCTCCGCCATGGCGCCGTGAGGTCCATGTGGTTCTGATAGGCTTGATACATCATCGACTTCATCCGGATCCGCCCCCGTCGATATTGCCATGCAATATCGAAGCCAGAGCGGAGTCAAACAGCCCGCGCAAACTGGCACGTCGCTTGCTGATTGAACTTGGGGCACGGGGGCACTTTGCGGCGGGATCGGCCGGGCAAAGCGGGCTCGCATGGCCTTGCCGGACGTTCCAGCTCGAGGGAAAAGCCATATGGTGAAAGCGACACTTACCATCAGCAGCAAGAATTATTCGTCGTGGTCGCTGCGCGGCTGGCTGCTGACGAAGTTTTCCGGGCTGGAGTTCGACGAAATCGTCACCGCGCCCGACGATGCGTCGGCGCGGGCGGAAATCCTGCTGCTGTCGTCATCGATCCTGGTGCCGTGCCTGCGCCACGACGGCGCCATCGTGTGGGATACGCTGGCGATCGCCGAGTATCTTAACGAGATCAGGCCGGAGGCCGGGCTTTTGCCGGAGGACCGCATTTTACGGGCGCGCTGCCGCTCGATTTGCGGTGAGATCCATTCGGGTTTTACCACCCTGCGCGCGTCGCTGCCGGTCAACCTGAAGGGCCATTTTCCCGGCTTCAAGATCTGGTCGCGCGCGCAATCGGATATCGATCGGGTCTGCACGATCTGGCGCGAATGCCTCGCCGAGTCCGGCGGGCCGTTCCTGTTCGGCGAGCGATGCATGGCGGATGCGATGTATGCGCCGGTCGTGACCCGCTTCATGACCTATGACGTGAAGCTGGAGCCGAGGCTGAAAGCCTATGCCGACATGATCATGGCGCTGCCCGAGATGCAGGAATGGATCGAGGCGGCGAAGGCCGAGCCTGCCGACATCGAGGAACTCGAGGTCGAATATTAGGCAGTCCACGGTCTCGTTTGCCCGTTTGAAGGGCGCTGTTGCGAGGCACGATTTGCTCAACATGCGGCCATGCGGGATGGATTTGCACCGGGCACGGGATTGCCGCGGATGCGGCGTTGCGAATCGCTCCACCCGAATTTCGGATTGAATGCCAGTGGCTTCCGCGCTCTCGCGGTGAACGGACGCGACATTCGCCGCGGTGCAGCGCGGCTGGCGCGATTTTCGCATAGCGCCATGAAGCTCAGCAAGGCGATCCAGCCCTGCCAAATTATTGGTCGCGCATTCGTGAATCAGCACGCTGTCGTCAGCCAACCTTCCCGCGTCAATCCCGGCGGCACGGCATTCACGCGAGGCGATCCGCGCGACTTTGGTTATCGCGATCTCGCGATCTCAATGAAATATTCAGATTGGAGGGTGTCATGAACGTGCATGCCGCGATCGATTCCGGAGCGTCCGGCCTTACCCGCCCGGGCGGCGATCCGCTCCGCCTGAACACCAGGAATTTCGTGGCGATCGATCGCGACCGCGATGCAACGCACGAGGCGACGTATCGGCCGCAGGCGCTCTACAATCGCGCCAACGAAGGCTTTCATGCCAACAACGAAACCTTCCTCCTCCACGAGGTTTCGACGAACCTGCCGATCTACCTGCCCGATACCGGCCCGACCGATTTCCATCTTCACCTGCCGCCGGGCGGCTACCAGCTCGTGCTGGTCACGTCGGGGGTGTTCACCTTCGATTACGATGGCCGGGTTTACTATGTCGGTCCCGGTGCGGTGATCCTGCAGAGCGCGATCGTGCATCGCCAGCTGGTTTACACCTGGGCGGGGTTGTCCACGGAAGAGAACCTGAAGACGGCGCAGACGGTGGTGCCGGATCCGATTTCCATGGGCTATTCCGGCAAGTTCCTCGAAGGCTTCATTACCGATCCCACGACCTTCCCCAACCCGACGGTGGTGGGTCCGGATCAGATCAACGAGGCGGAAACACCGCGTGTGGCGTGGAGCCATCCGCTGCATGACCGCCCGTCCGGCGCCTCTTTCTGGCTGCAGGATCCGCTGGAGCTGGAAGCGCTCTACAAGCCGTTGCCGGCGGGCAGCCCCGTGAAATCCGCCGGGCCTGTTTATGTGCGCGATATCGGGATCGAGATTCCAAGCGGCCGGCTGACGACCGGACACATCATCGCGACCGACCCGCGTGGCCAGTCGCTGTTGCCGAAGAGCACGTCGGCAACCGCGGACACCGCCTTTCTCGACAAGGGCGAAGTGGTCATCTACCGCGTCATTCGCGGCACGGCCGAATTCAGCAACAGCGCGGGCGAGAATTTCGAGCTCGCGACCGGCGATACGGTCACCGCGGGAAAGAGCACGATCGCGCTCACAGGGATCGGCGAGAATACCCAAATCCTCCGGCTTGGCCTGCTGAAAGGCATGGAGAATCTTCGCAGCTGGACGCCGACGCAGCGTGACGAAATCGACGGCCTGGCTGGTGAGATCATTACGCGGAAGGACATCCGTCCGCTGCGTACCGAAGGCAAGCCGGTCGGGTATTTGTACGAGTAGCCGCCATGTCATCCCCGGAGGAATTAACCTTTGTGCTCGGCCGCTGGCTGCGGCCGATTGTGGCCGTGCTGTATGTGGTGCGCCGCATTACATTCCAGCCGATATCTAGCCGGGAACAAGAGAGTACAGGCCCGAACCGCTGATTCGGGCGCGATTCGTTCCCACCGCGTTCCAAAGCTTAAGATTCGATCGCTTGCCGTTGCATTGTGGCACAGAGACCAGGGCTCACCGGGCGCGAAGCCCGGCGGCTGGAAGTCGCCAGCCGACCACGGTGGCCTCGACGGCGCCGCCCGAATCATTGTTGCGCCAGGCGCCATCGACGAAGCGGCAGGCAAACGGCAGCTGATAGGTGCCGCTGTGGTCCTCGCAGAGCACCTGAACCGGCTGATCCGGCGGCGGTTCGCCGTTGCCGTTGAACTCGGCCAGCCGTCGTTCGCGTGTTGCCATTGCATGTTTCTCCTTCAGTGAAGACGCGCCGGCCGCGGTTCCGTTCCGGTTCCGCGCCGCTCGGGCGCCGTCATTGCTGCTGGCGGGATGTTCGGGGCAACCTCAACGCCCGAATGAGGTATCCATATGGTATCGTCGGCGGCTGGCGTCACCCTCCCGACAAGTTGACCCCGACATCAGCCTTCAATGAGGATTCAATGATGGGCCGGATTGTTCTCGTCGCGTCGGTGGTTCTGGCGCCCTTTCTGCTCACGTCTGCCTTCGCCCAGGATGTTCCCGGCATCGAGATCTGCACCGCCGAAAAGACCATGGAGCGGCGCACCAGCTGCCTGCAAAGCAATGTCAATTTCCTGATGACGACGATCGCCAGGCTCGGCGGCGAGCATCGGCAGAAGATCGATGCCGCCAACCGCCAGATCGACGGCCTGAAGAGCGCGGTCGCCGGCTTGCAGAAGACCGTCGACGAACTGCAGGCGGCGCAGAAGAAGCCGGCCGATGACGCGAAGAAGAAAACCGATGCGCCGGCGGCGAAGGAGGGCGCGAAGTAGATTGAGCGCCGGTCGGCCGCTCACGCGGCGCGGTAACGCTCCATCACCTCCCTGTCAGGTTCGTAGCCGAGCCCGGGTCCCTCCGGCACCGCGATGCAGCCGCCGGCATCGACATCGATGCGGCCGCGCCACAGGCAGGCGGCGCGCTTCATGTAAAACACTTCGACGAACGTGCCGTCGTCGCGAAGCGACATCAGCTGCAACGTCGCCAGCAGGCCAGGTCCGAAATAAGGGGAATGTGGCGCGAGCCTGACGCCCTGTTCGTCGGCCAGCGTGGCAACCTTCAGATACTCGGTGATGCCCCCGACCTTGGTGACCGAGGGCTGGGCGTGGCTCACGGCGCCGGCGGTCATCATTTGCCTGAATTGATGGACCGTGCAGGCATTTTCTCCCGCCGCGACGTTCAAGCCGCCTTTCGACCGAACCTCCGCCAGGGTGGCAAAGTCCTCCGGCGGCCAGACCGGTTCCTCCAGAAACATCGGCGCGGCCTCGCGGCACGCCTGCGCGAAGCTGATCGCAGCCACGCCGTCCATCGGGCAGTTCAGGTCGACCATCAGCGGAATGCCGGCGCCGATCGCCTGCCGTGCTGCAAACACCGCCGGCGTGGTGGTCTCGTGCAGCTTGATCGCGCCGTAGCCCTGCGACCGTGCCGTCCGGCATTCGTCCGCCACCAGTTCCGGCGTGCCGATCCGCAGCAGGCTGGCGTAAGCGGGAATGCGCGTCCTCTTGGTCTGGCCGATCAGCCGATGCAACGGCACGCCCTGCACCCTGGCGGTCAGATCCCATAGCGCGATGTCGAGCCCGGAGATCGCAAACATGGTGATGCCGTAGCGGCCGAACAGATGCAGATTGCGCTGGATGTTCTCCATGAAAGCGGGAATGCCCGCGGCATCGGGCACCTCCAGGCCCCGCGCCTGCGGCGCGATCATCTCGTCGATGGCGGCGCAGGTCGTCTTCGGGCAGACATAGCTGAAAGCGTCGCCCCAGCCGGTGAGGCCGACATCGGTCGAGACCTCGACGACAACGATATCGAGCGCCGCGATGGCCGAGGCGCCCTGTTTGAAGCTGGCCACCCCCGCGTCATAGGGAATGCGGATGTGGTGAGCGCGGACCTCGGTGATCAGCATGGCGCGACCCTTGTTTGAAAATGAGTGGGACAGGCCGAGCATAGATCAGACGCCGGAAAACCGCGCCCGCCTTTCCGAGCGGTCTCCACAACGACGAGGACGGACTGGCGATGGCGACAGAACAGCGGCCGTTGGCCTCCGATACCTCCCTCGCAAGCGCGGGAGAGGGGCTGCCATGTCGGGAGCGCGTCTGCCCTGCGTCCGACGTTGCTTGGCAAGCGATATCGACTTTGCCATAACATGGCGCAACGAAATCGTTGCGCGTGCGGAATGAGCCAGAGTCCGCCTGCAGCCACAAGAAGCGGGGGGATTCCTTTGTCCAATATTCGCGTTCTCGCCACCGGTCTGGAGTTTCCCGAGGGGCCGGTGGTGATGCCTGACGGTTCGGTGGTGCTGGTCGAAATCCGCGGTCGCCGGATGACCCGGGTCTGGCCCGATGGCCGCAAGGAAGTGGTCGCGGAGATTCCGGGCGGCCCCAACGGCGCAGCCCTCGGGCCCGACGGCAAGATGTACATCTGCAACAATGGCGGCTTCAGCTGGATTCCGACCAAAAACATGATCATGCCGGGCCCGCAGCCCGACGATTATCTGGGGGGATCGATCCAGCGGGTCGATCTGCAAAGCGGCAAGGTCGAGACGGTGGTTTCCAGGTGCGGCGAGCATGATTTGCGCGGGCCGAACGACCTCGTGTTCGACAGGCATGGCGGCCTGTGGTTCTCCGACCTCGGCAAGCGCCGCGCCCGCGAGATGGATGTCGGCGGCATGTATTACCTCAAGCCCGACATGAAGGAGATCGTCGAGGTGGTGCACGGCGTGCTGCCGGCCAATGGCATCGGCCTGTCGCCGGACGAGAACACCGTCTACATGGCGGAGACGCCGACGGCCCGGCTGTGGGCGTACGAGATTTCCGAGCCTGGCATGCTGAAGCCGCGCGACGTGATCTATCGCGGCGAGCGCGGCAAGCCGATCTGCGGTCTCGGCGGTTACCAGATGTTCGACTCGCTGGCGGTCGAGGCCAATGGCAATGTCTGCGTCGCCACGCTGGTCTCGGGCTGCATCTCGGTGATCGCGCCCGACGGCACCCTGGTCGAGCAGGTCCCGACCGGCGACCGCGTCACCACCAACATCGCCTTCGGCGGACCCGAACTGAAGACCGCCTACATCACGCTGTCCCGCAAGGGCGAACTGATCGCGATGGACTGGGCCCGGCCTGGGCTGGCGCTGAACTTCTTGAATAAGTGACGATTGCGGATTTGCAATCTCATTCCGGGATGGTCCGAAGGACCAGACCCGGAATCCCGAGATTCCGGGTTCGATGCTACGCATCGCCCCGGAATGACGATGTGAAAAGCGGAGTAACACCATATGCCATGGCTTGAACCGGTTACCCTCAGCGGCGCGCATGCGCAGCTGAAGCCTCTTTCGCTGGATCACCTCGACGGGCTGACCGAGGCGGTGCGGGACGGTGAGCTGTGGAAGCTCTGGTACACCTTCATCCCGAAGGCCGAGGACATGCGCAAGGAGATCGATCGCCGGCTCGGCCTGCAGGCGTCGGGGGCGATGCTGCCCTTCACCGTGTTCGATGCCGACGGCAGGATCGCGGGCATGTCGACCTACATGAATGTCGACGCCGCCAACCGGCGGGTCGAGATCGGCTCGACTTGGTACGCCAAGCGGGTGCAGCGCAGCGCGCTCAACACCCAGTGCAAATTGCTGCTGCTGGGCCATGCCTTCGAGCAGCTCGATTGCATTGCGGTAGAGTTCCGCACGCATTTCTTCAACCAGCAAAGCCGGCGCGGCATCGAACGGCTCGGCGCCAAGCAGGACGGCATCCTGCGCAACCACCAGATTGCGCCCAACGGCACGTTGCGCGACACCGTGGTCTACAGCATCATCGCCAGCGAATGGCCGACGGCGAAGGTGCACCTCGCCTACCAACTCAACGAGAAGGCGCGGTAGCGGTCGCTCCGCGCCGGAAAAGATCAGATGGAAACGTTCGATTACGTGATTATCGGCGCGGGCTCCGCCGGCAGCGTGCTCGCCAACCGGCTCAGCGAAGATGCCGGCACCAGCATCTGCGTGCTGGAGGCGGGGCCGAGCGACTGGCATCCCTACATCCATTTGCCGGCGGGTTTCATCAAGACCTTCCACATGAAGAGCATCAACTGGGCCTACCAGCAGGAGCCGGGGCCCTGGACCGGCGGCCGCAGCATCTACGCGCCGCGCGGCAAGACGCTCGGCGGCTCGTCCTCGATCAACGGCCACATCTACAACCGCGGCCAGCGCCAGGATTTCGATACCTGGGCGCAGCTCGGCAATCGCGGCTGGGGCTATCCTGACGTGCTGCCCTATTTCAAGCGGCTGGAGCGGCGGGTCGGCGAGGGCGACGACGAATTTCGCGGCCGCGACGGCGCGCTCACCGTCACCACCATGGACTGGCGCGACCCGCTCTGCGAGGCCTTCATGGCCGGCGCGGTGAGCCTCGGCATTCCCAAGAACCCTGATTATAACGGCGGGATCCAGGAGGGCGTCTCCTACGCCCAGCGCACCATCCAGAACGGCCTGCGCGTCAGCGCCGCGACCGCGTTCCTGCGCCCGGCGATGAAGCGGCCGAACGTCCATGTCCGCACCCACGCCCATGCCACCAACATCATATTCGAAGGCAAGCGCGCGGTCGGCGTGCGCTACATCAAGGGCGGCAAGGGTGGCACGCCGGTGGAAGTGCGGGCGGCAAAGGAAGTCATTCTCGCCGGCGGTACCTACAATTCGCCGCAACTGCTGCAATTGTCCGGCGTCGGCTCGCCGGAATTGCTGGGCTCGCTCGGCATCGAGGTGCGGCACGCATTGCCGGGCGTCGGCGAGGGCCTGCAGGACCATTACGCGCCGCGTTCGGTCGCCCGCGTCAAGAACATCAAGACCATCAACGAACTCAGGCGCGGCATCAGCCTTTGGGTGGAGGCGCTGAAATGGGCGACGACGCGGCGCGGCCTGCTGTCGCTGTCGCCGACCATGGTCTACTGCTTCTGGCATTCCGGCGAGAGCACGGAAAGCTCCGACCTGCAGCTCACCTTCACGCCGGCGAGCTACAAGGAGGGCGTGCAGGGCCAGCTCGAGGACGAGCCCGGCATGACCGTGGCTTCGTGGCAGCAGCGGCCGGAAAGCCGCGGCTATGTCCGCGCCCGCTCGGCCGATCCCTTTGCGCCGCCGATCATCCAGACCAATTACCTGGTCGAGGAACTGGACCGCCGCACCGTGGTCGCCGGCATGAAGCTGGCGCGGCGGCTGTTGTCGTCCGCGCCGCTGGCGCCGTATTACGCCTATGAGGATTATCCCGGCCCCAAGGTGCAGAGCGACGACGAGTTTCTGGCGGCGGCGACCGAGCGCGGCACCACCACCTTCCACCCCGGCTGCACCTGCCGGATGGGCCCGGCCGACGCCAAATGGGCCGTGGTCGACGACCAGCTCCGCGTCCACGGGCTGCAGGGCCTGCGCGTGGTCGATGCGTCGATCATGCCGCGGATGATCTCTGCCAACCTCAACGCCTCGACCCTGATGATCGCCGACAAGGCCTCCGACATGATCCGCGGCAAGGCCGCGCCGGAGGCGGCGATGCTGGGTTCGATCGGCTAGCGCATGTCGCGATGACGGAGCCTCGCGGCTGTGGCGGGCCACGCGCGAATATCGAAGATGACTGTGCGTGCGCGACGCGCCGCGGAATGGAGCGACACATGATTATCGACCACGTCAGGCTGCTGGCGTTCGCCAACCGCATGGTCGCCGTCGGGGGCAGTTCGCCGGCCGAGGCGGCGATTGTCGCGGATCATCTGGTCGAGGCCAACCTGCGCGGCCACGACAGCCACGGGGTCGGGATGCTGGTCGCCTATGTGCGCGACCTGGAGAACGGCACGTTGAAGGCCAACCAGACGCCCGAGATCGTGTCGGACACCGGCACCATTTCGGTATGGGATGCACGCGCCGGCTACGGCCAGGTGATCGCCCGCCGGGCGGTGGAATGGGCGATCGAGGGCGCGCGGAAGCACGGCGTGGCGGTGAACGGTTTGCGCAATGCGCACCACATCGGTCGCGTCGGCGCCTATGGCGAGATCGCGGCCCGCGCCGGAATGGTGGCGCTGCATTTCGTCAATGTCGCTTCGGGTCCGCCACCGGTTGCGCCGTTCCGGGGCCGGGAAGGCAGGTTCCTGACCAACCCGGTGTGTATCGCCATCCCGGGTACGGCCAACAACGAGCCGATCCTGCTCGATTTCGCCACCAGCCGCGTGGCGCTGGGAAAGGTGAGGGTGGCGCACAATGCCGGCAAGTCGATGCTCGACGGCGCGTTGCTCGATCATGCGGGCAAGGCCACGACCGATCCCTCGGTGATGTACAGCGAGCCCCGCGGCGTGGTGCTGCCGTTCGGCGAGCACAAGGGCTCCGGCCTCGCGCTGGTGTGCGAACTGCTGGCCGGGGCCATCGTTGGCTCCGCCAGTGTCACCACGGCCACGCCGCCCGAGCGCGGCATCATCAACGGCATGCTGAGCATCGTCATCGACCCCGCCAGGCTTTCGGCGCGTGACAGCATGTTGGCCGAGATCGACGCCATGATCGCCTGGGTCAAGTCGGCCGAGCCCGCCGACCCGGACCTGCCGGTTCTGGTCGCCGGTGAACCCGAGCGAATGGCCCGGGCCAGGCGCATCGCCGATGGCATCGAGATCGACGACACGACCTGGGCCCAATTGTCGGCGATCGCCGAACGCTACCAGATTCGGCCGGAAGGCTGAGAACGCCTACCGCTCGGCATTCACGAGCTGATAGGCGCCGCGCTCGAATGCGTCGTGGACGGCCAGCGCCCTGGCGTCGGCGAACGGCAAATACTGCATCATGATCACGCCGGCGATGCCGCTGGCTGGATCGATCCAGAAATAGGTGTTGTTGATGCCGCCCCAGCTCAGGCTGCCGGGTGAGCGCTTGCCCGGCACCTGGTCGGTGGTGATGAGGAAGCCCAGCCCCCATTTGTCGCGGCCATCGGCAATGAAGGTGAAGTCGGCGCTGCGCGGCAGCACGCATTTCAGCGCGGGGACCGAGAGCGTACCGATGTGGTTCTGGCCCATCAGCGCCACTGTCCCGGCGTCGAGCACGCGCATCCCGTCGAGCGCGCCGCCGTTCAGCAGCATGCGCAGAAAACGGCCGTAGTCCTCGGCGGTCGAGGCGAGGCCCCCGCCGCCGATCGGGGAAGCGATGGTGAGACCGGGCTGCGGCCTCTGCAATTCGATGGCGCCGTCCATGCGCTCGCCGCTGCGCCAATGTTGCGCGACCAGCCGCGGCCCCTTCGCCTCCGGCACGTTGTAAAACGTGTCGTCCATCTTGAGCGGGGCAAAGACGTGCTGGCGGAAATAATCCTCAAGCAACTGCCCGGAAACTACCTCGACCAACCTGCCTACGACGTCGGTGCCGGTGCTGTAGTGCCAGCGCTCGCCGGGATCGAACAGCAGCGGGCCGCCGAACGGATAGACGTCGCCGGCGCGCGGCCTGAAGTCGCGCCAGGTCGCGCTGGTGAACGGATAGGCCAGGCCCGACGTGTGCGTCAGGAAATGCCTCACCGTCGCCGGTCGCAATGCCGGGCGAAGCGTGCAGGCGCCGGTCGCGGCGTCGAACGACTCCACAACCTTCAGGTCCGCAAGCTCGGGCAGGTATTTTTCGGCCGCGTCATCGAGGTCGAGGCGCCCCTGCTCGACGAGTTGCATCAACGCCACCGACGTGACCGGCTTGGTCATCGAGGCGATGCGAAACAGCGCGTCTGCCGTCAGCGTGCGCCCGGTCGCGACATCCGCCACGCCGAACGCGTTCCGGTACAGCACGCGCTCTCGATCGGTGACCAGCGCGACCACGCCCGGCACGTCCTTGCGCTCGACCGCGCCGCGCAGGCCGGTGTCGAGGGCCGCACGCTCTGGAGAATTCCGCGCGCTCATCGGACCGCCCAGGCAGTAGTAACAATGCTCATGGTGAACGCACCCTCCGCCGTCGTCCCCGCCTCGTGCGCAATTGCGCACCAGGCGGGGACGACGTTGAGGTTCCTAGACCTCGCGCCGGCTCAGAAACGCCAGCCGCTCGAACAGATGCACGTCCTGCTCGTTCTTGAGCAGCGCGCCGTGCAGCGGCGGGATCAGCTTGCGCGGGTCGCGCTCCCGCAGCATTTCCGGCGTCATCTCCTCGTTCAACAGCAGCTTGAGCCAGTCCAGCAGCTCGGAGGTCGAGGGCTTCTTCTTCAGGCCGGGCACTTCGCGCACCTCGAAGAAGATCCGCAAGGCTTCTTCCACCAGGCGCTTCTTGATGCCGGGGAAGTGCACGTCGACGATCCGCTGCATGGTGTCGGCGTCGGGGAACTTGATGTAGTGGAAGAAGCAGCGGCGCAGGAACGCGTCCGGCAGTTCCTTCTCGTTGTTCGAGGTGATCATCACAATCGGACGCAAGCTGGCCTTGATGTTCTCGCCGGTTTCGTAGACGAAGAATTCCATGCGATCGAG
>NZ_JAUYQU010000296.1 GCF_030697065.1 Bradyrhizobium sp. | reverse complement strand
ATGCTCTACCGCTGAGCTACCGAGGAACAGGCGAAACAATCGTTCGCAAGCCGGCTGCGTATAACAAAGCCTTCCCGGCTTGCAAAGGACGAAATAGCCCGCTCCAACGCGACATCAAGTAGGTTGCGAAACTGCCTGCGGCACAACGATTTATTGTCGTTGCGGCGATTCCGGCGTCTGGCCCTTCGATGTCCGACCTCGGCATTCCCCGGGGATCAGCCGCCAGAAGGGCCCTTTCGTCGGGGGATCATTGAGGAACCGGACCTGAGGGGTTGTGGTGATTCGATACCAGATGTCCTGAACATCCCGCAAAACCGGCGCCGTCGATCGTTCCAATCGATCTTCCGGCGCTGAGGGACGATGAACGCCTGTCCCGGCTGGCCCGGGCCATCGCCGAGCCCGATTCCGTAACACGGCGGAGAGGGCAGCTCGCGGTGCATCGAGGAGGAGGATGTCGGGCAACGAGAGGCGAGGCGGCGCCCCCCGCTTTCTGGCGCGCTCGCGCCATGTTGCGTTTTGGCGGTCCTTGTTCCAAAGATGGCGCGGTTTCGCTCCTGCGGGCTCCGTCCGCACCGCATGCAAGGTTCGCTCATGTCCGGTTTTTCGACCGCGCGCCAGAAGATGGTCGATGGCCAGGTGCGCCCCAGCGACGTCACCGATATCCGGATCCTCGATGCAATGCTGGCGGTGCCGCGCGAGGCGTTTGTCCCGGCCAGCCGGCGCGCGCTGGCCTATCTCGACCTCGATCTCGATGTCAGCGAGGGGGAGTCGGCCAAACGCTTCCTGATCAAGCCGGTGGTCACGGCCAGGATGCTGCAGGCAGCCGAGATCAGGCCTGGCGACAACGTCCTGGTGGTGGGGTGCGCGACCGGCTATGCGGCGGCGGTCATTGCCCATCTGGCCGGGCAGGTTACGGCGACCGAGAGCGATCCGTCGCTCGCGGCCACCGCGAGGGATGTGCTGGCCGGGCTCGGCCTGGCCAATGTGACGGTGCGGACGGCGGCTGCCGCCGCGGGCGATTCGGCCAACGCGCCCTATGATGTGATCGTCCTCAATGGCGCGACCGAGATCGTGCCGGACCGGCTGTTTGGCCAGCTCAGGGAGGGTGGCCGCCTGGTCGGCGTTTTCGCCTCCACACAGCCGCCGCGGGCCACCCTGGTGACGCGCTCACATGACGATTTCGGGAACCGGACGCTGTTTGACGCCGCGGTTCCGGTTCTTCCCGGGCTGGAGCGGCTTGCCGCCTTCGTTTTCTAGCTGTTTTCCAGCCCGTTCCGGCCTGTCCGGGCTCACAACCGGCAAAGCCCTTTGCCGGTCAGCAGTGTGGCCCAGATGCCCCACGTCGAGAGTTTCCGCAGCATTGGGGTGCGGGGGTGGTTCCGTAGCGCGCAGGTGCGGAATAAGGTGAGCCGGGACTCACTGGACTAAAGCGACGTCAGGCTCACCGTTCGAGCCGGCGAACAGGAATGAATGGATTTCAAGGGATGCGTGGTGTGAAGGTCTTCACCGGAGCTGCGGCTGCGGTCCTTCTGTTGGCATGGATGGGCCCGACATCGGCCCTGGCCGACACCATTGAGGCGGCGCTGGTGCGCGCCTACCAGAACAATCCGCAGCTCAACGCGCAGCGCGCCTCGGTCCGCTCGACCGACGAAAACGTCCCGCAGGCATTGTCCGGCTATCGCCCCCGCGTCGCGATCACCGGCAGCGCCGGTTACCAATACACCGACACCCTTTCGACCTCGGGCGGCACGCCCACCACCATCGTCCGGACCGGCATCCACGGCGCCAACTCGCCGCGCAGCATCGGCACCACGGTCACGCAGACGCTGTTCAACGGACAGCAGACCGCCAACCGGACCCGCGCGGCGGAGAGCCAGGTTTCCGGCGCGCGCGAAGCGTTGCGGGTGCTCGAACAGACCGTGCTGCTGCAGGCCGCCACCATCTACATGGACTATCTGCGCGACTCCGCGATCGTCGAGGTGCAGAAGAGCAACGTCCGCGTGCTCGAACAGACGCTGAAACAGACCAAGGACCGCTTCAGCGTCGGCGAAGTCACGCGCACCGACGTCGCGCAGTCCGAGGCGCAGCTCGCCGCCGGCAAGACCCAGTTGCTGACTGCCGAAGCCAACCTCAACACCACGCGGTCGAACTTCCGCCGCATCATCGGCAACGAGCCGCAGGCTCTCGCGCCGGGTTCGCCGGTCGACCGGTTTCTGCCGGCAACGCTGGCCTCCTCGGTCGAACTGGGGTTGACCCAAAATCCCAACGTGACCGCCGCGATGTTCGGCATCGACGTCAGCTATCTCCAGGTCAGGGTCAACGAAGGCGCGCTGTTGCCGACCGTGACGCTGCAGGCCTCGGTGCAGCAATCCTACGAACAGACCATGACCGTGCAGCGCTCGTTCGGCGCCTCCGCGATCGCGCAGCTGTCGGTCCCGGTCTATCAGGGCGGCGCCGAATACGCGCTGATCCGCCAGTCCAAGGAAACCCTGGCGCAGCAGCGCCTCAACCTCGAACAGGTTCGCGACCAGACCCGCGCCAATGTGGTGACGGCATGGGGGCAGCTGGTGGCGGGCAAGGCGCAGGTGCAGTCCGCGCAGTCGCAGGTGTCTGCGTCCGAGATCGCGCTCAACGGGGTGCGCGAAGAAGCCAAGGCCGGACAGCGCACCACGCTCGACGTGCTGAATGCGCAGCAGGCGCTGGTCAACGCCCGCGTCGCGCTGGTTACCGCGCAGCATGATCGCGTGGTCGCGTCCTATGCCGTTCTCAACGCCGTGGGACGCCTATCGCCAGTGGTGCTCAAGCTGCCCACCACGGTCTACGATCCCAGTGTGCATTATCACCAGGTCCGCGACAGCTGGTTCGGCGTCCGCGTTCCCGACGGTCGCTGATCGCCACCATCGCCGCATGATCGCAGGCCGCCGCCTCCAGCGCTTGCGAGCGTGAAAGGGCGGCGCGTTGCTTGCAATCAATTGTTGCCATGACATACCGTTATTTGAGGCAGCAGGGCGATTCGCGCCGCATCTGGGGTCAGCATCCGAGCTGCCAGGAACTTGGCCGCGTCGCTTCGGTGCTTCAGGCAGGGACGGGATCCCGAACGGTGTGTTGAGCGGCGCTTGATCTGGGGACAAGTCAGGCTTGTGCGGTGAAAATCCCGGCCTGCATCTTCAGAACCGGCAAATCCTGTCTGGCTTGGTGTAAAACGCACCTGAGGGCGTTGATGATGTGGAGTCGGCGATGACGCAACCTGCAAAGGTCCAGGAACCCTCGATGGAGGAGATTCTGGCGTCGATCCGTCGTATCATCGCCGATGACGAGGCCAAGCCGCCGGTTGCCGACAAGCCCGCCAGCCCGGCGGCGCCTGCGAAGCCGGCCGCTGCGGCGCCCGCCGCCAAGCCCGCTCCCAGGCCTGCCACCATGACCGACATTCCGCCGTCGGCGATTGCCGCGGCCGCGAAGCCCGCAGCCCCGCCTGCCAAACCCGCAGCCCCTCCGCCAGCTCCCGCCGCGCCGGCAGCCGCGGCCGCCGTATCCAACAGCCAGGACGACATCGACGCCCTGCTCAACGGTCTCGACGAGGCGACCTCGCCCGAGGAGATCCGCCCTCCCATGCCCGACGGCGATGTGTTCGAACTTACCGACGACATGGCGGTCGCGATGGCGGAGACGCCCCCGCCACCGCCGTCCCCGCAACCTTCGTTCCGGAAGGTCGAACCGCAGGACGATCTGGAATTTACCGAGGCCGCCCGCGCGGCGCCGCGGCAGCCGGCCTTCGAGCCGCCGCCGTTTGAAAGCGAGGCGCCGCCGGTCCAGCAGATCCTGTCGCGCACGACCGTGTCCGCGGTGGAATCGGCCTTCAACTCGCTCGCCAATACCGTGCTGAGCAACAATGCGCGGACGCTGGAAGACCTGGTCAAGGAAATGCTGCGGCCGATGCTGAAGTCCTGGCTCGACGACAATCTGCCGGGCATGGTCGAGCGCATCGTCAAGGCGGAAATCGAGCGGGTTTCCCGCGGCGGCAGGACATAATCCTTTCGGCCTGGCGGGACCAGCCCGCCCTCGGCCTCTGACCGGCCCTCAATGGTCACAGATCCGGCCTGATCCTGCGTCTGGCGGCCCCGTCGTATCGACTTGTCGGGTTGACTTGGCGGGTTGACTTGGCGCGTTCCGGCGTCTTTCTAACCCGTTCCACAGCCCAAAGATTGCATCCGCGATGATCGAGAAAAATTACCAGCCCGCCGATATCGAAACCCGCATGGCCCGCCTCTGGGAGGAAGCCGGCGCGTTCAAGGCCGGCCGTCCCGAACGCCGTGATGCAAGGCCCTTCACCGTGGTGATCCCGCCGCCGAACGTGACGGGCTCGCTGCATATGGGGCACGCGCTCAACAACACGCTGCAGGACATTCTCTGCCGCTTCGAGCGGATGCGCGGCCGCGACGTGCTGTGGCAGCCCGGCACCGATCACGCGGGAATCGCGACCCAGATGGTGGTCGAGCGGCAGTTGATGGAGCGCCAGGAACCGGGCCGCCGCGAGATGGGCCGCACCAAATTCCTCGAGCGCGTCTGGCAGTGGAAGGCCGAGAGCGGCGGCGTCATCGTCAACCAGCTGAAGCGGCTCGGCGCCTCCTGCGACTGGTCGCGTGAACGGTTCACGATGGATGAAGGGCTGTCGCGCGCGGTCGTCAAGGTGTTCGTCGAGCTGCATCGTGCAGGCCTGATCTACAAGGACAAGCGGCTGGTGAACTGGGATCCGAAATTGCTGACCGCGATTTCCGATCTCGAGGTGCAGCAGGTCGAGGTCAGGGGCAACCTGTGGTATCTGCGCTATCCGCTGGAAGGCAAGGCCTTCCATCCGGACGATCCCGCAACCTTCATCGTGGTCGCCACCACGCGGCCTGAGACGATGCTGGGCGATACCGCGGTCGCGGTGAATCCGGACGACGAGCGCTATGCGGATCTGGTCGGCAAGTACGTCATCCTGCCGCTGGTGGGACGAAAGATTCCGATTCTGGCCGACGAATATTCCGACCCCGAGAAAGGCTCGGGCGCCGTCAAGATCACGCCGGCGCATGATTTCAACGATTTCGAGGTCGGCCGCCGGCATAACCTGCCGCAGATCAGCGTGCTCGATCAGGAGGGCTGCCTCGCGCTGGTCGACAATGAGGATTATCTGCGCGACCTGCCGGAAGGCTCGGCGCAACTTGCCGAGGAATTGCACAACGTCGACCGCTTCGCCGCGCGGAAACTGATCGTGGCACGGCTGGAGGATTTCGGCTTCCTGGAGCGGATCGAACCGAACACGCATATGGTGCCGCATGGCGACCGCTCCGGCGTCGTGATCGAGCCCTATCTCACCGACCAGTGGTACGTCGACGCCCACACCATGGCGCAGCCCGCGATTGCGGCGGTGCGCTCCGGCGCGACGAATTTCGTGCCGAAGAACTGGGAGAAGACCTATTTTGAATGGATGGAGAACATCCAGCCCTGGTGCATCTCGCGCCAGCTGTGGTGGGGCCACCAGATTCCCGCATGGTACGGCCCGGACGGCAAGGTCTTCGTCGCCGAGACCGAGGAGGAAGCGGTCGGGAACGCGCTCGGCTATTACGTCGAGCAGGAAGTTATCACCCCGGACCAGGGCGCCGAGATGGCGCGCGATCCGGACAGGCGCGAGGGTTTCATTACCCGCGACGAGGACGTGCTCGACACCTGGTTTTCCTCGGCGTTGTGGCCGTTCTCGACGCTGGGCTGGCCCGACGACGAGGCCGACGTAGAACGCTATTATCCGACCGACGTCCTCGTCACCGGCTTCGACATCATCTTCTTCTGGGTCGCCCGCATGATGATGATGGGCCTGCACTTCATGAAGGACGTTCCGTTCCCGACGGTCTACATCCACGCCCTGGTCCGCGACGAGAAGGGCGCCAAGATGTCGAAGTCGAAAGGCAACGTCATCGATCCCCTGCATCTGATC
This sequence comes from Bradyrhizobium sp., assembly GCF_030697065.1. GTDB lineage: Bacteria > Pseudomonadota > Alphaproteobacteria > Rhizobiales > Xanthobacteraceae > Bradyrhizobium. Next base: position 5,338 of record NZ_JAUYQU010000296.1, on the reverse strand, counting down.
GACGACTACGGCGCCGACGCGCTGCGCTTCACGCTGGCGGCGATGGCGGCGCAGGGCCGCGACATCAAGCTCGCTTCCCAGCGCGTCGAGGGCTACCGCAATTTCGCGACCAAGCTGTGGAATGCCTGCCGTTTTGCCGAGATGAACGGCTGCGCCCTGCCGGCGGATTTCGACGCCACGCAGGCGACCCAGACCCTGAACCGCTGGATCGCGCACGAGACCGCGCGCGCCACGCGCGAGGTCACCGAGGCGATCGAAGCCTATCGTTTCAACGATGCCGCCGCCTCGATCTACCGCTTCGTCTGGAATGTGTATTGCGACTGGTATCTCGAACTCGCAAAGCCCGTGCTGATGGGCGAGGAGGGCGCCGCCAAGTCCGAAACCCTTGCCATGGTGGCGTGGGCGCGCGATGAAATCCTCAAGCTGCTGCACCCGTTCATGCCCTTCATAACAGAGGAATTGTGGGCGGTGACGGCGAAGCGTGACGGCCTGCTGGTGTTGACGGAATGGCCGCGCAAGGCCGGGCTTTCGTCGGATGAGGCCGTGATGATGGCGACCACGGGCCCGAACGAGGGCCTGCTGCCGCCGGTCCTGCTGGCGCTGGATAACGCCGATTTCAGCGATCCCGCCGCCGAGGCCGAGATCGGCTGGGTGGTCGATCTCGTAACCGCCATTCGCTCGGTGCGCGCGGAAATGAACATCACCCCGGCGACGCTGACGCCGCTGGTGCTGGCCGGCGCCTCGGCCGAAACGAGGGACCGCGCGCAGCGCTGGAACGACGTGATCAGGCGGATGGCGCGTCTGGCGGATATTTCCTTCGCCGACCGTCCCCCGGAAGGCGCGGTGCAGTTATTGGTGCGCGGCGAGGTCGCCGCCCTGCCGCTCAAGGGCGTGATCGATCTTGGCGCCGAAAAGACGCGGCTCGACAAGGAACTGGCGAAGGCAGAGGCCGACATCAAGCGGGTGGACGCAAAACTCGGCAACGAGAAATTCGTCGCCAACGCGCCGGAAGAAATCGTCGAGGAAGAAAAGGAAAAGCGCGAGGCCGCGGTGGCGCGCAAGGCCAAGATCATCGAGGCCCTGGAGCGGCTGAAGAACGCGGCTTAGCTTTCCGTCATGACCGGGCTTATCCCGGCCATCCACGTTTCGCCTTCGCGCGTGTCGTCAAGACGCGGATGACCCGGCACAAGGCTGCACAAGGCCGGGCATGACGATTTTCCTGATTGTGTCTCATTCCGTGGATTGTCTTCGCCCATGCTGGACCACGTCTCCATCACCGTGTCGGACATCGCGGCCGCCGAGCGCTTCTACGACGCGATCATGCAGGCACTCGGCGTCGTCAAGGTCGGCCGCCGCGAGGATTTTCTGGGCTTTGGCGAACGCGCGTGCGCGGCCTATCCGGAGCGGGTCTACATCGCCATCTACTTGGGCCCGAAGCCGGAACCAGACTCCCGCCGCCACTGGTGCTTCAAGGCGCGGTCGCGCGCGCAGGTGGACACGTTCTGGCACGCGGGTATCGCTGCAGGCGGTACAGATGATGGCTCGCCGGGCCTGCGCGACTATCATCCGTCCTATTATGCCGCCTTCTTGCGCGATCCCGACGGCAACCGCATCGAGGCGGTGTGCCACCAGCCGGTATGATACGGCCTCAAGCCGGCGATCACGTGCCGGGCAGCGGCGTTTCCATCACGTCGAGGATAGATCCCACGCCCTGGCGCAACCGCCTCGTCGCGGCGTCTTCCGCCGAGAGGCCGAACGCCACCAGCGAGCGCCCGGTCACCGCGTAGTCGTGACCGAACGGGAACGTCGAAAGCTGCGAGGCAGGCTGGTTGGTATCGATCAGTCCCAGCCATTCCTTGCCTTCCGGCACCGAAGGCAGCGTGAAATTCACCACGTCGAAATGGGCGTTGTAGACCAGCAGCAGCGTCGCATCGGATCCCCGGCGCCTGATTCCGCTCTCCTGGGCGCGGCCGTCGAGCAGCATGCCGAAGCAGCGGGCATTGCCGTCGTGCCAGTGGTCGGTTGTCATCTCCTCGCCCGACGGCGACAGCCAGGTGACGTCCTTGACGTCGAGCTCTTCGTTATGCGCGCCGACGAAGAAGCGTCCGCGGTAGAGAATCGGAAAGGCCTTCCGCATGGCGATTACCTTGCGGGTGAATTCGCGCAATGAACGGCCCTGCGACGTAATGCCGAGCCAGTTGAGCCAGGAGATCTCGTTGTCCTGGGCGTAGGCATTGTTGCTGCCATGCTGGGTGTGGCCGAATTCATCGCCCGCCAGCAGCATCGGCGTGCCGTGCGACAGCATCATGGTGGCGATGAAATTGCGCTTCTGGCGCTCGCGCAATTCGATGATCTCGGGATCGTCGGTCGGTCCCTCGACTCCGTGATTCCACGAATGGTTGTTGGAATGGCCGTCCCGGTTCTCCTCGCCATTCGCCTCATTGTGTTTTTCATCGTAGGAAACGAGGTCGTTGAGGTTGAACCCATCATGGGCGGTGACGAAATTGACGCTGGACCAGGGCTTTCGCCCGCGCTTGTTGAAGAGGTCGCCTGAGCCGGTAATGCGTTTGGCGAAATCGGGCAGCACGCCGGAATCGCCTTTCCAGAAGCTGCGCACGGTGTCGCGGAACTTGTCGTTCCATTCCGCCCATCCCGGTGGATACTGCCCCACCTGATAGCCGCCGGGGCCGATATCCCACGGTTCGGCAATCAGTTTCACGCTGGACAGCACCGGATCCTGCCGACAGGCGTCGAGAAATCCGCCGCCTTCGTCGAACCCGTAGGGTTCGCGCGCCAGGATGGTCGCAAGGTCGAAGCGGAATCCGTCGACATGCATCTCGGTCACCCAGTAGCGCAGCGAGTCCGCGACCATCTGGAGGACACGCTGGTGCGAGAGATTGACCGTGTTCCCGGTGCCGGTGTCGTTGATGTAGTAGCGCTTCTGGTCCGGCAGCAGACGGTAATAGCTGGTATTGTCGATACCCTTGAAAGACAGCGTCGGCCCGAGTTCGTTGCCCTCCGCGGTATGGTTGTAGACCACGTCGAGGATGACCTCGATGCCGTGCGCGTGAAACTGGTTCACCATCTCCTTGAATTCGCTCACCATCGGCGACTGCAGATAGCGCGGCTCCGGGGCGAAGAAGGCCAGCGAATTGTAGCCCCAGTAGTTCCGCAGCCCCTTGTCGATGAGATAGCTGTCGTCGACAAAGGCGTGGATCGGCAGCAGTTCGGCGCTGGTGACGCCCAGCGAGCGCAGGTAGGCGGGAATGTTCGGATTGGCCAGACCGGCAAAGGTACCGCGGTCGATTTCCGGCACCAGCGGGTGAAGTTTGGTAAAGCCCTTGACGTGCATTTCGTAGAAGATGGTTCGTTCCCAGGAGATTTCCGGCTTGCGCGAGGCGCCCCAGGTAAAGGCCTGGTCGATCACCCTGCATTTTTGCACCAGCGGCGCGCTGTCGCGCTCGTCGAACGACGTGTCCTTGTCGGCGTGATCGAGCTTGTAGGCGAACAGCTCCGGTCCCCAGCGCAACTGTCCGACCAGCTGCTTGGCATAGGGATCGATCAGCAGCTTGTTGGGATTGAAGCGGTGTCCGGCGTCCGGCTCGTAGGGGCCATGGACGCGGTAGCCGTAGACGGTGCCGGGTCGGGCGGCCGGAAGATAGCCGTGCCAGACCTCGTCGGTGTATTCCGGGAGTTCTATTCGCTCCAGTTCGGTCTCGCCGCTATCGTCGAATAGGCAAAGCTCGACCTTGGTGGCGTTGGCGGAAAACAGCGCGAAATTGACCCCGAGGCCGTCCCAGGTGGCCCCCAGCGGAAACGGCTTGCCCTCCCTGACATTCGAGCGCCGCAGCACCTGCATGGCCTGCGCCAGCGTCTCGTCACCCCGGGTAGTTTTGTTCATGATGCGGCCCCCAAAGAGAGGGAACGGCACTGGCTTCAAACGGTTCCCTGCCGAAATGGCAGGCATCGTCTCGCTGGTTTCAATTTATCTTATCGCTCAGTAGCGCGCCACGACCGGGCCGCCGAAGCGGTAGTTGATCCGGGCGGTGACATAGTCGACGGTCAACCGATCGTTGGACGTTCCCGCCGCGAGGTTGGTGCCTAACCCGTCGGGGATGACGATGGCTGCGGCCCGCGAGCCGAAATCGGAATGGCGGTATTCGGCGGCCAGACTCCACTGATTGGCAAACGCCCATTCGATGCCGCCTCCGACGGTCCAGCCCCAGCGGGTAGTTGAGCCGCTGCTGCTGGCCGAGAATGTGCCGGCGGCGAGACATGCACACGGTGATGCGGCTGACGCTGGCGCACCGCCACAGGTTTCTTACCATCATCAGTCTGGTTCGTCCGCCTTCCGCCGGCGAATTCGACGCCGCGGCGGTCGAGCGATGCCGGGTGTTGATGCCGCATCTGCAGCGCGCGGCGCACATCCGCTTCCAGGTCCAGGACGTCGGCGCGATGCTGGGCGGGCTGGCCGATGTCGCCGACCGCTCGGTCACGGCGGTGTTGCTGCTGGGCCGCGACGGGGTGAGGTTTGCCAACAGCGCCGCACGGGCCATGGCGGCAACCGCCGACGGGTTTCTGCTTCGCGGCGATCGGTTCGAAATTCCTGACCGAAACGCGGATGCCGCATTTCAGCGTCTGGTTGCGGGGGCGGTGGGCGCGCTTCAGAACCTGGATGCACCGCGCGGCGGCGTCGTGCGCCTCGCGCGCCGCTCCGGCAAGGCGAGCTACACGGTCACGGTTGCGCCGGTCAAACGGGAGGCGTCGTGGATCGGGCACGATCCGATGGCGCTGGTGCTGGTCGCCGATCCCGACGTGACGCCGAGTCCCCCTAAGGAAATGCTGGCCCAGCTGTTTTGCTTCACCGCGGCGGAAACCCGCGTCGCCGAACGTTTGATGATGGGCGACAGCCCGGAGCAGGCGGCGGCTTTCCTGCACGTGAAGACCGCGACCGCGCGCTGGCATCTGGCCTCGATCTACCGCAAGACCGGCACCAACCGCCAGGCGGAGCTGGTGAGGCTCTTGCTGTCGCTGGCGATGATGTGAGCCGACGCGTCCCGACTGGCAAATTAGTTCGGGTTATCGGAATTCGTGTCAAGCCCCTCGTGCAAAAATAATTCTGTTTACCAGAAGTGTGGATCGGGCTATATGTCTGACCATCCCGTCCTACTCCGAGGGGCGTTGCGCAAGGTCATCAGTGCGGGACGGGGATGCGGTGGACGCGGATGGCGCTCCTGACCAGAGCGCCTGAAACGGATGCGAAATCGTGCGGTCCTGACACCTCGGTGCTGGTGTCAAGCTTGCGGTAAGACCCGCAAGTGACGGTGGCAAGAAAGCC
>NZ_JAUYQU010000198.1 GCF_030697065.1 Bradyrhizobium sp. | reverse complement strand
GGCCTTGCGGAACGGTGACGTGCCCGCGGTCGCCGCCGTGGTCACCGATGGCATCCCGCGCTTTGTCGGCCGCAGCCGCAACACCCCGGCCGCGATCCGCGACGTACGCGTCGCCGAAAACCGCCTGCCCCGCGATTTCTCAGGTTCGGCGCATTAGATCAATCGTTTCGGCGCCGATCGAGGCGTCGCCCGCCGCAGTGTCGGTCGAGCCGCGAGATGCTTACGATGCTGGCGACATTGGCCGGGCCCATCGTGGTGTCGACCATACTGTTTATCGTATTCCTTGAGGTAAGAGACGCCTGGCGGCCCGGCGATGCCGTCCCTAGCGAGCCGCAGGCGGAGCCGACCATCGGCATGGCGATCAACGGCGGTAACGACTCGCAAAAACCCGATAAAATCGGGCATTTATTGCAAGCCTGATGATGTCCGCGACCCTAGTCCGACGCCCAATTAGTTCATCGATCCATTGCGGTGCTGGGCGAGAACTGGGGGCCGACGTGGACGCCGACTAAGCGTCAGACCCCGCCGAATAACAGGGGGCCGGCCAAACCTCTCTTAGCGGCCGGCCGAGAACTGGATGACGAAACTATAATATTCATAGATCGACGGCAGGCTGGTGCACAGAGGTCTTTTCTAATCAACCTGCCGCACGATCAGGGTGAAACATTCCTCGGCTTGCACCGATACGTTGAGAGATGAAATCCGAGACGGCGCGCACGGACCCAAGACTGCGTGTATCAAGATGAGTGATCACCCAGTAACTCCGCTCAAACACCATGCCCGGAAGAACCATCTCCAGCTGCTTGTCTCCATAGGCGACATAGTCGTGCACAATTCCGATACCCGCTCCGCTTCGGACCGCCGCAAATTGAGCAATGGCCGAAGCGCATTCAAGGCGGCGATAGTCGGGACCATAGAGATCTGATACAAAGTTAAGCTGGTCGGCAAACAGCAGATCGTAAACGTACGTTACATGCTGATGACGGGTTAATTCAGCTTGTGTCTTCGGTCTGCCGTATTTGTCCAGATACGGTTTCGCCGCGTAGAAGTGAAGCGAATAATCGATCAGCTTGCGTACCGATAAAGCGCCTTCGGTTGGGCATTTAATCGTAATCGCAATGTCGGCCTCGCGCTTCGACAAGGATAACGTTCTCGATATAGGCACAAGCTGAACTGTCAGTGACGGATGCAACGCTTTCAGTTCGCCCAAGCAAGTACATAAGAACACGGTTGCAAAAACATCAGGAGCCGCGATGCGCACGGTACCAGTGAGCAAGGCATCTGTTCGCGTGATGTCGCCTTGCGCGTGTAGAAGCTTGAGTTCGATTTCTTCAGCGGTTGCGAAGAGCCGCTCGCCGGCCGGCGTTAAAACGCATCCTGTGGTCAGCCGGTCGAAGAGTTTCACCCCCAACCCCTTTTCGAGCATTGCGATGCGGCGACTGACGGTGCCGTGATCGACCCGGAGGTGGCGCGCTGCCAGAGAAATCCGTCCAACGCGGGCTACGACCACAAAGAAGCGGATATTGTCCCAATCCATTTGATCAAATTTCGGCAAAGTTAGCCGATGAGCCAGAGATGTAGCCCGCACGCGATCGCACGCGATCAAGATAGGGAACCGCGTTGTCGCAAATGCCGACGCCGTAATCCAACGCCCAGGTCAGACAAGTCGTCAGCAAGATATCTGCCGTCGTAAAGGTATTGCCCATCAGGTAGTCACGCCCGTCGGAAAGTGCGACTTCTACATGCTTGAGCTGCGCCCTGAAATATTCACCCGCCTGAGCCACGACTTCCGGCGCGTCGGTATAAAGATGGCCTAGATTCGTTCCGTGCCGTCTAATGACATACAATGTTGTCGAATCTAGTTCAGTCGCGATAAAGAAGCACCACTCGAGCCAACGCGCGTGCTCGTTCGTCTTTTCCGGAACAAGCTTGCACCCTGCGCGCGAATATTTCAGCGCGAGATAGGCGACGATGGCGGCACTCTCGCCGATAACGAAATCCGCGTCCTGCAGCAGCGGAATCTTCTGCCGCGGGTTGAGCGCGGTATATTCCGGCGTCTTGGGTTCGCCGGAACGCGGAAGAATCGGCCGAGCGGCATAGGCGAGACCTAATTCGTGAAGAACCCAATGAGTGCGGAGCGTGCGCGGCGTCCCGACGCCCCAGAGAACCAGTTGCTCGGCCATCACCACGTCTCCATCGACGGCCGCAGATCGAGTTCGTGACTCCAGCCGTCCTTGCTCTGATGATGCAGGAACCAGTACACATCCGCGATCGACGACGTTTTTGTCAGGCTGTCGGGCGGGATGTCGGCCGCATCGATTCCGGTCGCTGCCTTCATGCGCTGGTGGATGGCTTCGCTGTCAACGGCGGCATCCAGCAGAAGATGCGCGACGTGAATGTTCCTTGGTCCGAGTTCACGGGCCATGGCCTGCGCAACCGCCCGCAGCCCGAACTTCGCCGAAGAAAAGGCCGCAAAATTCTTGCCGCCACGAACGCTGGCCGTCGCCCCCGTGAACAGAATTGTTCCACGTCCATGGCTTATCATGAGACGTGCGGCCTCACGGCCAACAAGAAAGCCAGCATAACAGGCTAGTTCCCACGCCTTAAAAAAGAGCTTGTCGGTCGTCTCGACGAGTGGCTTTGCGACATTCGCACCGGCATTGAACAGACAGACCTCAATGGGACCGACGTCTTTTTCCACGCCCGCGAAAAGTTTCTGCACCTCTTCTTCCTTGCGAGCATCGACGCTGAAGGGGCGAAGAAAAAATCCCTCCGCCGCCAACTCGTCCGCCAGCGCCCTTGATTTCTCGCCCTCACGGCGCGCGATGCAGACCTTGTAACCGCCTTCCGCGAACCGTCGTGCGACAGCCCCGCCGATCGCATCGCCCGCGCCGACCAGCAGCACAGCCCCTTTTTGTTGCGACATGTAGAACTCCCTGAATTCCGGTCCGCTCAATCGCGCGGCGTTGCTTTGACGGCGTTGTCTGCAATCATCTTCTCAATCTCCCCATCTGAATACCCAAGGTCTTGCAGCACGCGGCGGGAGTGCTCACCGACGCGCGGCGCCGGGCCGCCAATCGAGGCTTCGTTGACTTCAAAGCGCGCCGCTGGCTTCGGTTGGCGCACGCGGCCGACGGACGGTTGATCAAATTCATAGATGATACCGCGCGCCACGACCTGTTCGTTATGGATGATCTCGCCACGGCGCAGAATTGGCGCGCACGGCACGTCGGCCGAATCGAGCCGCTCCAGCCATTCGGCGGTGGTGTATTTTGCGATATACTCCTGCATCCTGTTGATGCGCGCGGTGGCATTTTGCGCTCGCCCGCCAGGCGTTGCAAAACGTTCGTCTTTTACAAGCTCCGGATCGTCCGATGCACTGCAGAAACCCTGCCACTCGGAATCCGAAATCGTACCGCAGGTGAGATAGCCGTCGCTGGTCTTGAACACGAGATCGGGCCGGTCGTTCGGGTCTTGCGCAGTCGCCTCGCCTCCAACGACTGTGTACTGCATCATGCCTTCAGGCCACAGATACGAGATCATCGCATCCAGCATCGCGACCTGGATATGGTCGCCCATGCCGGTCTTCTCCCTTGCGTACAAGGCCGAAGAAACCGCCTGTGCGGTGAACACCGCCGTCGTCTTGTCGGCAACGATGGTGCGGATCATCTGCGGCCGGTTCGTCCCCGGCTGCGACTGGATGTCGGCAAATCCCGACAGCCCCTGGATGATGGGATCGTAGACGCGTTTCCTCACATACGGTCCGGTCTCGCCGACACCACTGATTGAGACATAAATCAGGCGCGGATGGCGCGCACGCAGCGCTTCTGCACCTAGGCCTAGCCGCTTCATGGTGCCGGGGCGGAAGTTTTGAACCAGGACATCGCTTTGTGCTACAAGCTTGGCCAGGACCTCTCGGCCTGCATCGCTCTTCATGTCTATGGACAATGACCGTTTGCCGCGGTTCGACGAGATGAACAACGCCGAGAACTCACCGGCATTGTCGATGGTGGCGCGGCTGCGCCGCGTGATGTCGCCGCCGATCGGCTCAATCTTGAGCACATCCGCGCCCTGATCAGCCAAGAACATGGTCGCAAACGGACCCGATACAACGCCCGTCAGATCAAGCACACGAACGCCACTCAGGGGGCCGGGCATGGGGTTTCCTTGTTGTTGTTGATAGGTGCACAGGCCGGCTGTTGCCGCCGCTCGTTCTCAATCTGCGTTGAATTTCTTGACGACCTTGGTACGGACGGGCTTCGTTACTTCGATCTGCGCTGCCCATTCGCCTGCCATCTCAAGTGTGAACTTCGTCTTGTATCGTCCGGGCTGGCCCGCTGGTGTCGCTGTGGCCTTCGGAACTGCGTGCATCATCGGCATGCTCGGCATATCGACCTTGACCTCGATACTGGCGTCCGAGACCGGCTGGCCTTGTGCATTCGTGACGATAATCAGAGCCTCGCGCTCAAGCCGCTTGCCGGTTTTCGCAAGCGTCCACTCGACCGACAGCGGTTCGGATTGCGCAAACGCCGGTGCGAGCAACCACCCCGCCGAAACGAACAGCAAAACTGCAGCAGTGGTGATACGATTGAAGTGTCGTGCAGTCATTGTAATTTGCTCCTTTATTGGTCAGTCATCGTGCCGACGCGCTTGCGAGCAAACATGCCATTCATCAAATCGGCAACCTGCGTGGACTTCTTGCAGTCGGCGCGCCTTTGAATGCGACCGTCCGCGATCAGCGCGAGTTCCGTAGCGAACGCCGCAAGCAGTTCGAGCTTGTGCTCCACGAGAACGGCCGCGCGCACGCGGCGCTGCTCGATAAGTTCAGCAATCAACCCGTACAGCGCGCGGGTCTCCTCGACATCGAGGCCGGCACCGATCTCGTCTACCAGCAGGAGATCGGACGCATTCTGTGCCGCCATTGCCAGTTCGACGCGTCGGCGATCGAGCAGCCGCAGCTGCGACGGCATCCGGTCCAGCATCGTCTTCGACAATTCGACCGCCGCGCACATTTCGCCGATATCGCGCGCCCCGGATGCATCACATTGTCTCTTGCGCGCGGCATTGCGGGCAACGCGAAAATGATCTTCGACAGTTAGATCGGACCAGAGACGGCTTTCCTGAAATGTGCGGCCGACGCCGGCCGCAGCGCGCTGCCATGCTGCCAGATTGCCGATGTCGAGCCCCGCAATGCGGACACTGCCGCTGTCAGCCATAGCCTGTCCGCCGATGACATCTAACGCCGTCGTCTTTCCCGCACCATTCGCGCCAACCAATCCGAACAGCGCGCCATCATGGATCTGCATTTCCAGATTGTGGAGCACTACGACTCCGGAGAATGACTTGCAAACTGCAACTGCCTCCAACACCGCAGTCATGGCGGACCCCCGCTGCGTGTGCCGATCAGTCCCCTCGGCCATAGGATCAGCATCAGCACGATCAGGCTCCCGAATGCGACCATGCGATATGCGCCGACCACGCGAAGGCCCTCGAGAAACACGATGTCGAGTGTCGTTCCGGCGACAGGACCGAGCACGCTCGCAAGCCCTCCGAGCAGCGTATAGGCCACGGCATGAACGCCGACCATCAGGCTGAAATTCGACGCTTCGATATATGTGGCTTGGTGGGCGAACAGCCCACCGCCGAGTCCGGCCACAGCGCCTGCACTGGTGAAGGCCAGCAACCGCGTCCGAATCGGATTGATTGCGACACTTGCGGCCAGCACCGGATCGCCCGCCACGGCTATAAGCCGCCGGCCCGGATCGGTCCGGCCGTATAGCCACACCCCGACAACACACAAAATTGCGAGACCGGAAGCAATCGCAGCCTGCATGCCGTGCTGAATTCCGTGATTGTAGAAATAGTCGATGCCGGAGAATCCGAGCGGGCCTTCAGGCCCGACAGCGCGGCCATCGGCGACGCTCCTCCACTCGATCTTTACGAAAACTTCCTTGGCAAACTCACCAAGTACCAGCGTCATCAACGTGAAGCGAAACCCCGACACGCGGCACAGGCTCACGCCGATTATTGCGGCGGAGACAGCACCCGCCGCCGCAGACAGGATGAGTGCGGGCACGAGTTGCCAACCGAACATCGTCGTGAGAATTCCACCGGCATAGGCACCTGCCCCGAAGAACGCCTGCTGGCCGAATGATATCTCGCCGGATTTCAATACGAGATAGCAACTCAGGGCGAGAATCAGCGAAATGCTGAACAGCGGCGTAATGGCGACGATATCGATCATCGCCCGTCTCCTGGCTGGGACTCGTCCCGACGAAGAAACGGCTCGCATGCCAGCAGCAAGAGGATCAGTCCGTAACCCACCAGATCGCGGTAGCCTGTTCCGATCACTTCGCTGCCGACGCGCTCTGCAACACCAAGACCGAGCGCCGCCGTCACGATGAAGACGATGCTCTGCGTCCCGCCGAGAACAAGGATGACGAGACCTTTGACCGTCGCCCACATCCCAAAATGCAGGTCGATTGCGGATTGTGCCATCGCGAACGACCATCCGGCGATGCAGCCCACAAGCGATGCGATGATCGTGGCGATTACGAGCATCCGCCGGTGCGAAATGCCGAGCAGCGCCGCAATGGTGGGATCGTAGGCCGACACGCGAATGGCTCGGCCCACGCGCGACATCGCTAGAAATCTCGCGATTAGAACCGCGGTCACGAGGCTCAGCGCCAATATCAGAACATGATCGATTCTGATCTGCAGGCCCCAGGCCCATAGCGACTGGTCCTGCAACGGGTTGGTGACCGACTGGCCGCGCCCGCGCCCCGGACTTTGCAGAATCAATTCCTCCAGTGCCATCCAGATGCCGAGCGTCGCGGCCATCGAAAAGCGTGCGTCGTGGCGAACCAGAACGAAGGCGATGTAGGCGACCAGCAAGGACAGCGGGATGCCGACGGTAAGTGTCAGCGCGAAAACGGCGGGCCATGATAGACCCAATCCACTTGCGATCATCGCACCGAGATAGACCGATGTCATGATGACGGTGCCGTACGCCAGATCGATCCGGCGCAACACGCCGTAGGTCAGGAAGAAGCCGAGACCGAGCAGTGCATATAGCCCGCCATATGCCAGCCCTTCGATTGCGGTCTGCAACATCCTTGACGTCCATGCAATCAGGCTCAGAACGCTTGCGTCGGCCGCTTCGCCCTGGCCTTTGCGGCTAGCGCAGATCCCCAGCGGCGCACTGTTATCGCCGAGATCATACCGGTCGGCCGGAACAGCATCACGAGGATAATCAACAGGCCGAAAAGCTCGATTCGAAACTCGCGGATCGGTCGCAGGATTTCAGGAATGACAGTCAAAAGTACCGCGCCGAGCAACGGACCCCACATCGTTTGTCCGCCGCCGATCACCACAAAGGCCAGCGCGATCGTGGACAGATGGATGACGAAGTCGTTGCCGCTGATGAAAGTCAGAATATGGGCATAAAGTGCGCCCGACATGCCTGCGATAAACCCACCGCAGACGAAGGCGATTACCTTGTAGCGCGCGACAGGCACGCCAATGGATCGAGCCACCACTTCGTCCTCTTCGATGGTGCGCAGAATGCGTGCGATGCGCGAACGCTCGACGAGAAAGAACGCGACAACCACTACAAGAACGATACTCCACACGATGACAGCATACTGCCCGGTCGAAATGCCATTGTCGTTGAGATATCCGATATGGCGGAAGCCGGTCGCGCCATCGGGACCGAGCCACTGGTCGCCAACATTGCCCGACGCCCGCGGTCTGCCATACTTGGTATTGTGAAGAATGACGCGCACGGCCTCGGCAAACGCGACCGTCGCAATTGTGAAATGATAGCCTTTCAGCCGCAGCGTCGGAACGCCGACGAACACGCTCGCTGCTGCGGCGGCAATTCCCGCAACGAGAACGGCTGACATCAGATCAAATCCGGCCAGAACAGTCAGGCTTGCGCCCACATAGGCACCAACACCAAAGAACGCAGCTTGCCCGATCGACACCTGCCCGCTCATGAAGCTTGCATAGACGCTGTAAGCCAGCAGTACGTTGACACCGGTGAGCGCCGCGATGGTGAACCAGTATGACACGACGAGTGCTCCTCTAAATCCGGTCAGCTGTCCGCTTACCGACCAGGCCCTGCGGCCGTACGATCAGTACGAGGAAGAGTGCAAGCATTGCTATGGCATCACGGTACGCGAACGAGAACAGGAATGAACTCTGCAACTCAAGGACGCCAAGTGAAAGTCCACCCACGATCGCGCCCGGAATACTTCCAGCGCCGCCGAGGATCATCGAGAAGAGACCTTTGACCACGGCTTGCGACCCAGCATAAGGTCCAGCGAGGTTGGCCGTCATGCCGAGCAGATAACCTGCAGCGCCGCCATAAGCCGCTGAAAGGAGAAACGCCGTCGTCAGCACGCGCCCTACAGGTACGCCCATTAGGCTGCCGATGTCGTGGTCTTCCGCTATCATGCGCATCGCAAGACCGAGACGCGTGCGATAGATCAGAAAGTAGAGAATGATGACGAGAAGCGTCGCGACCGCAAGGGTCACCAGATAGTCGCCGCGCAATCTGATCTGACCGATTTCGAGGCCGGCACCGTCGAACGGATTCGCAAACGGGACGTAGTCGCGGAACCAGAACTTCGAATAGATCTTGATGAAGACCTCCTCGATCAGAATCCAGAAGCCGAGCGTTGCGATCATTGGCACCAGCTCATGCGCGGCACGAAGTGGGCGATAGCAGATGCGGTCGATGAGAAATCCAACGAGTGCACCGGCGCACATCGAGATCAGAATTCCCAAGTAAAAGGGCAAGCCGATGATGGTCGCCGAGAGCATTCCAGCGAACATACCCACCATAACGGTGACGCCGTGGGCGAGATTGAGAATTCGCAGAAGCCCCCAGATTAATGTGAAACCAATCGCGACAAGCGCGTATGTGGAGCCAAACAACAGCCCGTCGATCGTCGTCTGCGTCAGGTCGATTGCGAAGAAGTACATTCGTCAGCACCACGCGAATGGAGACACAGCAAAGGGAAATGCTCTGCGGCTTGGATATCCGTCTGCCCCACAGTGAAAGACTGCCGGGCAGACGTTACCAATCGCGATGCAGCCTAAAACAGGAAGCCTTTGTCAGGCGTCCAGTAGAGCTTGAAGTCGCCACCCGTGATCTTTACAAGATAAGTCGGGCGCACGATGTCGCGGTTCGCATTCATGTTGAGCGTCATGCCAGCAAAGCTCTTGTAATCGCGGATCGCGGCAAGCTGATCGCGGACCTTGCGACGATCCGCCGCCAGCGTCTCCGGGCGGTTCTTGATGCCAGCCTTTTCGATGGCTTGCTTCACGATCATGATGCCCTCGTAACCGAGACCTACGAACTGCGGCATATAGGCTTCCTTAGTCCGCTTCTTATACTCGTCCGCAAGCCATTTTACCTTGGGCGGGGGAAAAGCCATGTGAATGGCTGTCGGGAACACGATGCCTTCAGTTGACTGCTTCCCGAGCTCGACCATCTCCATCGCATCTGAGCCGATATGACTCAGAATGATCTTCGGCTTGAAACCCTGCCGCTGCGCTTCCAGCATCGCGCCGACATTGGCTTGAACGTGAGAACTTAGAATAAAAAAATCAGTGTTCGCACGCTTCAACTTGCGAATCTGAACAGAGAAATCACGATCCGCCTCGTACCATTCGACATACTCCGATGGTTTGATATTCCGCCTTTCGAGAGATTTTAGATAGGCCACTTTCCACGCTGCTACAGAATGCCCTTCATTCGCTTCGACCGCGCCGGAGTAGTTCTTGAACGGGCCGTATCGTTCTTCCATCAGCTTGATTGCAAGTTCGTGTTGCGCCGGCTCATCGCCCGCATTCCGAAATCCCCATTCGGACACGCCAGTGACTCCCGCCTTCATCGACAGGAAGGACATCGATGGAACCTGCAGTCCATTGTCATTCGGGTCGTCGACCTTCTTCTGTAATAGTCCCCACATGCTTTCGGTCACACGGCTGTATTGTGTGCCCGTAATGACGAGCGCCTTGTCGCTTTCGGCGCATTTGCGGAATAGCGGAACGCCCTGTTCGGGCTTGGCCTGATCGTCTTCGGAGATCAACTTGATCTTCATCTTCTTGCCGTCGATCTCGATACCGCCCTCGGCATTGATCTCTTCGACTGCAATGACCTTGCCGAGGTAGTTCGGCTGGCCGAACGACGTGCCGATGCCGCTCAAAGGTTCGATTGAGCACAGAATGATGGTACCGTCGTCCTGGAACGCCTGCGCAGAGACCGTGCTTCCAGCGATGAGCGACACCGCGAGAGCGCCGGCCAATCCGCGCAACTTGATTGTCTGAAGTTCCGTTTTTTGTCTTTTCGACATTTCTGTTTCCTCCTGCCTTGTGGTGAAACTCAAAACCTGTGAAACCCCGTCAGTTCACGCCGAGATACGCACGGCGTAATTCCGGATCCTCCGCGAGTTGGCTGGAGAGGCCGCTCATCACGACCTCACCCACCCTCAAGACATACGCGCGATCGGAACTGTAGAGAGCTTCCAGCGCGTTCTGCTCGATCAGAAGGATTGTCTTTCCTTCGCGCTTAAGGCCCGCAATGATGTTAAACACCTCTTCGACCAGCAGCGGTGCCAGACCGAGCGAAGGCTCATCGAGAATAAGCAATTCAGGTCGCGCCATAAGCCCACGCCCGATCGCCAGCATCTGGCGCTCACCGCCGCTCATTGTTCCGGCAATCTGACGGCGCCGTTCCCGCAGGCGCGGAAAGCGCATCATCACCGCATCAAGATCGGCCGCAATCTCCTGCTTGTCGCTTCTGCAATACGCGCCGCACAAGAGATTCTCCTCCACCGTCATGCTCGGCACGAGCTTGCGGCCTTCCGGCACATGGATGAGTCCACGCCGCGTGATTTCATGCGCGGGCAACGTGCTGATATCGGCGTCGCGAAACTTCGTCGTTCCAGACGCTTTCGGAACGATGCCGGACAGAGCCTTTACGATGCTGGTCTTTCCGGCACCGTTCGCGCCGATCAGGGTTACGACCTCGCCCGCCCTGACCGTGATCGAGACATTGCGAACCGCGCTAATCGCGCCATAGCTGACCGTGAGGTTTTCCACATCAAGCATGGGCGTGCTTCTTCTTCGTTCCGAGATAAGCAGCGATGACGTCAGGGTTGCTTTTTACCTCGTCAGCCGTGCCTTCCGTGATCTTGCGGCCGAAATTCAGAACGGCGATGCGATCGCACAGGCCCATCACCATCTCGATGTCATGTTCGATGAGGACAATCGTGAGGCCGCCATCGCGCAGCCGCCTTATGTCTTCGGTAAGCTGATGGGTCTCTGACGGATTCATCCCGGATGCAGGTTCATCCATCAGAAGAATTTTCGGGCGTGTCGCCAGCGCGCGGGCGATTTCAAGCTGACGGACGAGACCGAAGGGAAGTTCACGCGCCAAACGATCAGCATGCGGCTTCAGCCAGGTTCTCTCAAGAATGCTATCGACCTCTTCCGCGAGATCGCGCTGCGATGGTGCGTCGATGGTGCGGAACAAATCGCGGAGACCGAGATGCATGGATTGCGCGGCCCATACCGTTTCGCGAACGGTCGAATCCTTGTGAAATCTAACGACCTGAAATGTGCGCGCAACGCCGAGGCGAACGATGTCTTCCGGCGAACGGCCGATCAATTCGTTACCCTCGAAGCGAACCCCACCCGCAGTGGGCTCCAGAAATCCGGTCAGCAAGTTGAACAGCGTCGTCTTGCCCGATCCGTTCGGCCCGAGAATCCCGAACAGCGCGCCCCTCTTGACGCTGAGATCGACACTGTCCACGGCCATGAGGCCGCCAAACGATTTCGAGATACGGGAGATCTCTAACATGACAATCTCACCTCTGAACTGCTGCCAAACAGGTTCCCTTCGCGAATTACGGTTGTCCGACCGATTGCATGAACTCACGATCCACAGGCGGCAATGCCGCTGTCCATACAGGCTCATCGCCGGCTTCAGGAAGAACGTGACCGAATTCGATCATCTGCCGAGCCGGCAGTTCGCCGACGTAAACCCACACACTCGTTTGATTCTTAACTTCAGCCGCGGCACCGACCGCTTTCGCCATGAGATTGATCATTCGCGTCTTGTCGACGGCTGCGCGCCCGCCGCGAATATGGCCATAGACGAAAACCTGATCATGCTTCAGCGTCGCACCGCCCATGAAGTAATTTCCCGGCTTCACCTCGTCGAAGATCACCTGCGCGTAATAGGTTGGCGCGCCGGTTACTTCGGCATGGATGCGGGTGATCTCCGCTGCGATCTCGCTTTTCTGTTTCGGGGAGAGTCGGCCCTCGATACTGGTGCAGTAGTAGGTCGGCATTTACGTTGTCACCTTTCTTGAACTGGCCGCCGCGCCGTCGTCGCGCAGGCGCCCAAAACGATCAGCCGCACTAAACGCCGATCTTTCCTCGACACCGTCCCTGCATCGGATTGTTGCGAAGCAGCATTCTTTGCGATGCATGCAAATCCTCACAGATCGTGCTATTGTTTGTGACTATAGATTTTGGTCCGCCGGTTTGACCAACCATATTTTCTCGCGCGATCGTTTAGTGAAACTATCCAGGGACAAGATGATCAAGCGACTGCCGCCACTGAATTTCGTGAAAGTTTTCGAGTGCTCCGCTCGGCATCTCAATTTGCATCGTGCTGCGGAAGAACTTGGCGTCACACCTGGCGCAGTAAGCCAGCAAATTCGCGCATTGGAGACCAATCTCGGCATCCCGCTTTTTGAGCGACTGCATAAGCGGCTCCGGTTGACACTCGCGGGGCAGCAACTCTTTGCGACCTCGGGTCAGGTTTTGCAGATGTTGCAGGAAACCGTTGATCGGCTTCCCTCCCCGCGGCAAATGGTTCGGATCACCGCAGCACCGACACTCTGCACGCGCTGGTTGGTGCCGAGACTGTCAACATTCTATGAGCGGTATCCCAATGTTGGCGTTCTAATCGATGCCTCGATCCAGTACGTCAACCTGGCTGACGAACCTTTCGATGTTGCTATCCGACACGCGCGGACCGGCGCCAATAGCGCCCAACACGAAGTGATGTTCCCAGATGAGGTCGTCGCCGTCTGTGCACCGTCCATCGCATCATCGGTCTCAAGCGACATCTCCACTGCCAAACTTCTTTGTTTCGCGGTGAACGATCATTGGCCATGCTGGCTCAGCGCGAAAGGGTTGACCGGATACAACAAACTGGACCGGGTTTCCTTCAGCCATCTGATGCTGGCACTGGATGCGGCCATCGCCGGACAAGGCATCGCGCTAAGTCCGCTGCAACTTGTCGAGCACGATCTCCGGCAAGGTCGCCTCGTCAGGCTGCATGGCGATCCGGTTCCGACAGGCTTCAGCTATTATGTCGTCGCGCGCCGGGAGGCGAGGCACGTCGCGGCGTTTACCGAGTGGATCATCGAGGAGGCGGCCAAGGATCCCGAACATGAAGATCAACTGTCGTGGGACTGAGTTTCCATCCTAACAAACATCTGGACGCGCACGCACTGACCTTTGTTAACGCGACTGAATGTCACTCATTTGCACGACTGTGAACAAGCGTCCAAGATTGACCCCTTCACCACTCAATAGATCAATCGCCGCTACGGCCTTGACCCCGTCCGCTCCCCGGTCTGTTGGCTTGGCATTGCGCTGGCGGCGTCAGAGATTTCTGATGGCTCCCATCCACCGAGACGGGCTTCTTGCTTGCCGAGCAAATAGGCTTGGTGATTTTGGACTATCCGCTGCATCTCGAGAGAGCCGGCGCGAGTCAATCGCTCGCGATCATCGGCTTGTACAGTCAGCCCCTTTGCATTTGAAATGCTCCTCAACGAGCGCATAACAGATCCGTTGCTGATCGAGCTTCTTCCTCTCTAGCGGAGGTAGAGACTGAGTGACATCTGTATAGTGAGGGCCGCCACGGCCAATCGGCATCCAGATGCTCGCACCAACTTCCACGTCCCATGCGAGCCCTTGATAGGGATCGGCGTCGACTTGCCGCCGGACGCAGCACCGATCGCAGCGGCTTCCCGCGCGATATCGTCACGGGCGCTGGCCGGCTCGCAAGTTGGCCCAGCGCTCCCCAGACTTCCGCCAGCTTCAACCCCTTGTGTACCAATCGGGCGGTGAAAAGCCTATGACAATCAATGACCTGTTGGTTCTGTTGGATTTCTGCGTGTGTTGGCGGAGAGGGAGGGATTCGAACCCCCGATAGGCTTGCACCTATGCCGCATTTCGAGTGCGGTGCATTCGACCACTCTGCCACCTCTCCAGGCGCCATGCGGGTGGCATGATCCGCCCGCGGTCGGGGCGAGTTCTAGGCGAGGATGGCGGGGCAGACAAGGCGCTGGCGAGGTGAATTTACCGGTCCGGGGGCCAAACCTGTTCGCGGCGGGAGTGGGGCCGCCAGACGCGACAAAAACCCTGGCGGCCCCGTGTCGCGTCATTGAAATTCTGGCCGGAAGTGCGGCTTCGCTGGCCAGCCTGAGCGACGATTTGACCCTAGCGGCCCGGCGGGAATCGGCAACGCGAACCCGTTTTTAACCTAACCAGTCAAGGTTACCCGCTGCGGCCCCCTCAATCCTTGCTCTTCTTTTCCTTCTTCTCGTCCTTGTCTTTTGTCTTCTTGCCGTTCTTTTCCTTGCTGCGGTTGGTGAAGCGCGCATTGCCGAGGCCGGTGCCGATGGTCAGGACGCCCCAGCAGTCGACATCCTGCATGAACGGAACTTCGGAAAGCCCCTGCGCCACGCCGTCATTATGCATCAGCACCGCGGTATCGTGATCGCCGATCTGCGGGATGCCTTCGACCAGGCTGGCCGGCAGGTTGAACTTGCTGCTTTCCCAGTTGCCCGGCAGGTTCTGGGCGCCCTTCTCGATCGAGCCGTCGCCGTTGATGACGCCGGGACAGGAGATCCCGATGAAGGGCGCCAGTTTCAAGCCTTCGGCCTCGGCCTCGGCGATAAGCCCCTTCAGCATCTTGACCAGCCGCTTCACCGTTCCCTCGCGGGTCGGCTCGTCGTCGGCATGACGCCAGAGTTCGGACTTGAACACCCCGGCCTTGGAGAGATCCTTTGCTTTCTTCCAGCGGGTTTCGACGATGCCGCAGCGGATGTTGGTCCCGCCGATGTCCACCGCAATGATGCTGTCATAGGCCTCGAAGATCCAGGACGGCGCCAGGTGCAGGCAGCCGATCAGGCCGGCTTCGTCCGGGTGATAACGGATCGGCACCAGGTCGATTTCGAACTCCGCGGCCTTGAGCAGGACATCGGTGCGAGCGATCGCGAGTTCGCCGACCCGGCTCAGACGAAAGCCGCCGCCGACGACGATGCGCTCGGTGCCGGCCCAGGCCTTGGACTTGAGAAACCGCCCCGTCACATAGGCCAGTTCCTGGGCGAATTCCTCGATCGCCCCATGCACCAGTGCGGCGGCGTGGATGTCGTCGCCCACCAGCGCCTCGTCGAGTTCGGTTTTGCCTATTTCATCCGTGTCCTTTTTGCCGAGCGGATCAGCATCGTGCTTCAGCTCGCGCAATTGGTCCAGAATCCGGCGGAATGCGCCCCTGCTGGCGCGGTCGCCTAGAAAGCCGTCGTCGTCCTTGATTTCGATGTTGAAACTGTCAACGTCCACCGACGGCAGCCGGGTAGCGCCGTGGCGGGCGATGCCCGTCGTCGTGATGGTATCTTCAGCCATTTTTTGCCCCTGCCGGTCGGAATTCGCATGACAACGGCGCGGGAACCCATTGGTTTCATGGTGGCGAAAGCGGGTGGCAAATAGAGCCTCGCAAGCGCCGTTGCCGCTCCCCGATCGTCCCTTCGAGCCCGAACTGGCCATATTTGGCCGGTTTTTGGGTTGGATTTCCTTGACTCAGGGCCGTCACCGGCTATAAGTCCGCCAATCCGGCGCGGGGTTTTCTCGCGCTGTTTGTTTTTGCGCGAATTCGAGGGATCGCTCCCGGGAAGCGTGCGGGAATTGAACCCATAACGACTGAAGAAAAAGCCGGCCCGGACCTGTCCGAGGCCGGGATCGAACACGAAGGAATAAAACGATGTTCGCAGTCATCAAAACCGGCGGCCGGCAATACCGCGTCGTTCCGGATGATGTGCTCGAGATTGGCAAGATCGCCGGCGATGTCGGAACGATCGTGCAGCTTGGTGAAGTCCTGCTGGTCGGCGGAGAATCGCCGGTGCTCGGAGCGCCGATGGTCGCCGGCGCTTCCGTGGCGGCCGAGGTGCTGCAGCACAAGCGCGGTCCCAAGGTCATCTCGTTCAAGAAGCGCCGCCGCAAGAATTCGCGCCGCAAGCGTGGCTATCGCGACGAGATCACCGTGCTGCGCATCACCGAGATCCTGTCGGACGGCAACAAGCCGACCATCGGACCCCGGCCGAAGCGCGAAAAGCCGGTCGTCAAGGCGCCCGCCGAGGTCGAAGACGCCGCCTGAACGAGATCGTATGTGGCGCCGCGCGCGCCGCAAGGATTTGATCTAAACAGAGATCGTTCCCGCAGGGATGTGATTCTGGAATTTATCGAGATTGGAGACGGGCCATGGCTCACAAAAAAGCAGGCGGTTCATCGCGAAACGGACGGGATTCCGCCGGCAAGCGCCTCGGAATCAAAACGTATGGCGGCGAACATGTGATTCCCGGCAACATCATTGCGCGTCAGCGCGGCACCACCTGGCACCCCGGCCTTAATGTCGGCATGGGCACCGACCATACTCTGTTTGCCAAGATCGAAGGCCATGTCGAGTTTCGCGCCAAAGCCAACGGTCGCACTTTCGTATCGGTTGTTCCGATGGTGGAAGCTGCGGCCGAGTAAACGGTGGACATCATGAGTCCGCCGGTCCTGTTGAACCGGTGGGGCTCCTGAAAGGCTCCGAAGGGGAGGCGGGAAACCGGCCTCCTCTTTTTTTTCGCCTACAGGAGCACGACATGCTGCAGGATATCCCGACTCCGACACTGCGCGAGGGCAGTCCCTGCGTCCTCGAGACCGAACGGCTGATGTTGCGCAAGCCGACGCTCGCGGACGTAAAAGCGATCGCGCGGCTCGCCAATGACCGCCGCATCGCCGAGATGACCCGCCGCCTGCCGCATCCCTATCTGCAGGATCACGCGGTCGAATTCGTGCGCGCGATGGAGACCGATACCCGCCAGACGGTGTTCCTGATCGAAGACAATTTCGTGCCGGTCGGCATGGTCGGTATCGACTGGCGCGAGCCGGACGCACCGGAACTCGGCTACTGGCTCGGCGTCGAGCACTGGGGCCGCGGCTTTGGCACCGAGGCCGCGCGCGCCGTGATCGATTTCACCTTCGAGGAATTCGAGATCGAGCACCTGATCGCCGGTGCCCGGGTCGCCAATCCGCCCTCGCGCAACATTCTGGAGAAATGCGGCTTCCAGTGGAGCGGCGTCGAACTGCACCGCTTCGAGGCGCTGGGATCGTCGACCCCGGTCGATTGCTTCAAGCTCACGCGCAGCGTCTGGTCGTCGCTGAAGAACTGGAACAGTTCGACAAGGCATCAGGCGTAAGCGAACTCTTCACTCTCCTCTCCTGGAGAGTGAAAGAGATCGCGCGGTTCGAATTTCAGACAGCGAGCAGATACACGTCCGCGTTCCCGCGGCGCGATGCAGCCCGGGGTTTGCGTCACTTCACGCCCTTCTCGAGAAGAGAGGGCGCGGGGAAAGCCGGGCGCCGATCGCACCCGCGGTCGCGCACAAAAAGTGCACGAGTAGACCACAGGGCAACCGGATCATCCGGCTTTCCCCGCGCAACGGTTTACGGCTTATACGTGCTCACCCTGGTGAACCGGGCTTTCTTGCCACCATCGCCTTGCGGATTGACGATACATCCAAACCCGGTTGGGCCGGATGAATCTCCGCAAGACTTGACGCCAGCGTCGGGGCGCCAGGCCTGCACGATTTCGCTCGTCCGCGCCCGTCCCGCCAAAGCTCCCGCCGGACCTCGTAGCCAATCCGGCGAGTTTCGTCGAAGACAGTTTGCAGCGCCGTTCGTCCGCGTGCCGGCCAATCGCTCACGGAGTTGATCCCGCCCTGCGATCC